>NZ_CAXRDQ010000043.1:0-8779 GCF_964229365.1 Abyssibacter sp.
ATCACCACCGGCCCCTTCCCGTTTCACGAAGCGGGTATGCGATGGCACCTCGGCGTCGACGGACACCGCTTCCACCGGACAGGCCGCCTGCTCGCCCACCGACTTGAACGACGCGGTACGGGCGGAACCGACCAGAATGCCGTCCTGCGGGGCTTCAACCGTCACGACCGCGTTGCCGGCGTAGATAGGCCGCTGGAAGGTGTACGGCGCCTCGACGGCCATGATGTCGGTGACCATGACACTGTCGAGCAGCGCCGCGACCCGAGGCATCAAATCCTTGCCGAAGGTGGTGTTCGGGCCGATGACATGGCTCACGCCCAAATCCTGCGCCAGCTTGACGATTTGCGGCGCCAAGATGGCGGCCAGAGGCTCGGCGTTCTCGGCACGGTCAACCAACACGACCTTGGTCGCGCCGTCCAGCGTGGCCGCCGCGTCGGCGACCGATTGGCCGGATTCGGCAAAGACCGCCACGGTCACGTCGCCAATATCCTTGGCGCAGGCCATGGCCTTGGAGGTGGAGTTATTGAGTTCGCCGCCCAGGTGCTGGGCAATCAGCAGTACGGAAGCCATTAGAGCAGCCCCTTGTCTTTCAGAGCAGAAATCAGTTCGTCAGTGGACTTGACCATGATGCCGGCCTCCCGCTCGGGCGGCGGCGCGGTCTTGGTCACGGTCAGGCCGGCCTTGGGCGTCACGCCCAGGTCGTCCAGCGACTTGGTGTCCACCGGCTTGCGCTTGGCCTTCATGATGTCCGGGAGCTTCAGGTAGCGCGGCTCATTCAGGCGCAGGTCGGTGGTGATGACGGCTGGCAGATCAACCTCGATGGTCTCAAGGCCTTCGTCGACTTCACGGGCCACGGTGGCCTTGCCATCGGCAATCTCGATTGTCGAAGCGAAGGTGGCCTGCGGCCAGCCGAGTCTGGCGGAGGTCATCTGACCCGTCTGGTTGCTGTCGTCGTCGATGGCCTGCTTGCCCATCAGGAAGACATCCGGGCCTTCAGCCTCGGCCAGCTTGGCGAAGACGGCGGCGGCGGTCGGCGGCTCGACAGCCTCATCCACCTTGACGTGAATCGCCTTGTCGCAGCCGAAGGCCAGCGCCGTGCGCAGGGTCTCCACCGCCTTGTCGTCGCCAATGGTCACGGCAATCACTTCGGAGGCCGTACCGGCTTCCTTCATACGGATTGCCTGTTCCACTGCAATTTCGTCAAACGGATTCATGGAGTGCTTGACACCTTCGGTCTGCACGCCCGATCCGTCTCCTTTCACCTGGATTCGCACGTTGTAATCGACAACGCGCTTCACGCTCACAAGTACTTTCATGTTGTTTGGCTCAACAGTTCTCTGTGTTCGGTGTGTGTTTCGCACCGGCGCCGAACGCCAGTCCGTCCCATGCCCTACAAGTTCTGGTAGTTCGGCCCAGATCCGCCCTCGGGCGTGACCCAGTTAATCACTTGATAGGGATCCTTAATATCGCACGTCTTGCAATGCACGCAGTTGGCGGAGTTGATCTGCAGTCGCTTGTCGCCGGCTTCTTCCACCACTTCGTACACCCCGGCCGGACAGAACCGCGTGCAGGGATTGCCGTACTCCTGCTCACACTTGGTGAAACAGACGTCCGGCTCAATCACCTTGAGGTGAATTGGCTGGTCCTCGTCATGCTCGGTGGCCGCGAAATAAACCGATGCCAGCCGATCCTTGGGCGCGAGATCACGTGGCGCTTCGACAAAGCTCGGCTCGGCGGGCAACTCGGCCAGTTTCTTGGTTTGCGACCAATCCGCCTTGGATTTCAGCGTCCACGGTGACAGGCCGACCGTGGCGGTTTCCCAGGCGGCGTTGAACATGCCGAACCACAGGCCCTTCTTGAAGCCGGGCTTGATGTTGCGGACCTTCTTCAGCTCTTTGCCGACCACGGAATCACGCAGCTTGGCGTCGAACCCCGTCGATTCCAGCTTCGCGGCCAGATGGTCGGCGGCGAGCATGCCGGAGCGCATGGCGGTGTGAACGCCCTTGATCTTTGGCACATTCAAGGTGCCGGCTGCACAACCGATCAGTATCGCACCGGGCATTTCCGTGGTCGGCAGGGACTGCCAGCCACCGGTCACGATCGCCCGCGCACCGGCCGACAGGATCTTGCCGCCTTCGAGCAGCGGTTTGACGCTGGGGTGATGCTTCCACTGCTGGAACATCTCGAAGGGGCGCAGACGCGGATCGTCATACCCCAGCCCGACCACGTAACCCAGGGCAACGCGGTTATCGGTCAGGTGATAGAGAAAACTGCCGCCATAGACGTCGTTGGGCAGCGGCCAGCCGACGGTGTGGACGATCTTGCCAGGCTCCACACGGCCCTCCGGCACTTCCCACAACTCCTTCAATCCGATGCTGTAGTTCTGTGGATCGTGGCCATCGGCGAGCTTGTAGCGCTTGATCAACTGCTTGGAGACCGAGCCGCGCGCGCCCTCGGCGAGCACCGTGACCTTGGCCCGCAGATCCATGCCCGGGGTGTAGCCATCCTTGTGCGAACCATCCTTGGCCAGGCCCATGTCGCCGGTGCGCACACCGACAACCACATCGTTTTCGATCAATGCTTCGGCGGCAGGGAAGCCCGGATAGATTTCCACGCCCAGCGCCTCGGCCTTCTCGCCCAGCCAGCCCATCATGTTCATCAGGCTGACGATGTAATGGCCGTGGTTGTTCATCTGCGGCGGAGTCGGCAGCTTCATCCCGCCGGACTCGCTGAGCTTGAGGAACTCGTCCTTGGTCGCCGGCACGCAGATTTCCGGCGGATCATCGCGCCAACCGGGCACCAGCTCATCCAGTGGCTCCGGCTCGATGACCGCGCCCGCCAGGGCATGGGCGCCAACAAAGCTGCCCTTCTCCAGCACGCAGACCGCGAGATCCGCATTGGCCTGCTTGAGCTTCATTGCGCAGGCCAGACCAGCCGGTCCGGCGCCGACGATGACGACGTCGTACTCCATGACGTCGCGTTCGATATCGCTCCCGTTCGTCATTGTGTCCTGATGTCAGGTGGGATTGGGGTCGACACTTTAGTCGAATCGGCGGGCAATTTCTGCCGAAACCGGGATCGGAAAACTCAAAAGCATCTGCGCATGGCACTTGCCCTGGGGGTCGGTACGCAGTGACGCGACCCCACCACCACCCAGCGAATGTCGCAGCAGGAAGTTGAATCCGCCGATGCCAGGCAAGGCCCAGCGCGACACGTCGCCCTCCAGCAGATAGTCGAAGTAGGCTTGCACCGCCTCGGCGGTCAGCGCCTGTTCGATATAGGGCAGAAACTCGGGCTCGCGCGCGACAACACCGATATTGCTGTGATCACCCTTGTCACCAGACCGCGCGACCGCCAGGCGGATCAGGGGCACGCTCCCGGCGGCCGAGTCCACCGGCACGAGACCCAGGCTCTCCTGGCTGGGCGATGCAACCGGCGGTTTGCCTACGGGAATCTCCACGGCTGTGTTGCGCTCGCCGAGATGAACGGCCGCCGCCACTGATGTCTTGGGCACCAGGGTCGTGAACAGACGCACGATGGGCGTCACGCTCGGGCGCCCGGAATAGCCCGTGATGCCAGGCACCATGCCGGTGGCCGCCTGCGCGATCTCGCGACCGAACAGCTTCAGCGCATCGCGATTGGCATGTGTCGCAACCAGACGCACGGTGACCTCACGTGGCGCGGCGGCAGCATGTGGGCCGTACATCGCCTCGGCGCCGATCAGTTCGACAGCGGTGGCATCAAATGCCCCCAGGCCCCGATCCTGAAGCAGGCGCGAAACCTTGCTGAACAGTGCATCGGCTGCGGCGCGACCTTTCCCCGGCGCGTCAAAACCGCCAACCACGAAGCTGACCATCGTCCGGAAGCCTGACGGGTAGGTCGCCGACACCTTGTAATGCTCGGTCGGCGGTCGGCCCCGTGCCCCGCTTACACGCACCCGGTCCGGACCACTGGCCTCGATGGAGACATCGGTCCAGTCACAAACCACATCAGGCAGCACATAGGCGCCGGGGTCGCCAATCTCGTAGACCATCTGCTCGGCCACGCTCAGCGGCGACACCAGGCCGCCGGTGCCATCGGGCTTGCTGACTTCGAATCCGCCATCGGCGTCGACCTCCACGATGGGGAAGCCCATGTCGTCGAAACCCGGCACGTCCTGCCAGTCGGTGAAATTGCCACCGGTGCACTGTGCGCCGCATTCGATGATGTGTCCGGCCAGTGATCCAGCTGATAGGCGGTCGAAATCGGCCTCAGACCAACCGAACTCCGCCATCAACGGCCCCAGCACCAGGGCGGAATCCGCACAGCGGCCGGTCACGACGATGTCGGCACCCTGAAGAAACGCATCTCGGATCGGCAACGCGCCGAGGTAGGCGTTCATGGTCACCAGACCGCGGGGCATGGCCGCCCCGGTGTCGAGGTCGCGACAATCAGCAAAGGCCTTTTGCTGCGGTAACAAATCGTCGCCGGATACGTGTGCCATGGTCAGTTCCACGCCGGCCACCTCCGCCGCAGCCTGCAAGGCCGCGCAGCAGGCCGCTGGATTGAGGCCGCCTGCATTCACGGCAACACGAATGCCCTGCGCCTTGATCGCGGGCAGCAACGGCGCCAGCACCTGCACGAAATCTTCGGCATAGCCCCCAGCCGGATCCCGCATGCGCTTGAGCGCGAGGATCGACATGGTGATCTCAGCCAGATAGTCAGCCACGAGGTAATCGATATTACCCTTGGTGACCAGCTGTTCCGCCGCAGTTGACGTGTCACCCCAGAATGCCGAGGAGCATCCAATTCTGACGGTCTTTGCCATTGTTTTATGTCGTCTCCATGACTGATTTCCGGCGCAGCATCACGCAGGAGTCTCGCGCCGGCTCAGCATGCCAGCGTCCATGAATAGAGATCAAGGGAAACGTCAGTTACCCGCCGATTCCGACAACAGGCCAGACGATGGTCCGGCCGCGTTCGCCTGAAACTGACCGGGCCACGCATGGCGCAGGGAGCAGACATGACCCGATGTGCGGTGCATCATGACCGTCCCTTTTGCATACGAGGACGATAGCCGATGGCGAGCCTGAGTTGTTTCAAAGCCTACGACATTCGCGGAAAAGTACCGGACGATCTGTCGCCCGAACTGGCCTTCCGAATCGGTCGGGCCTACGCAGCCGAGCTCCAGCCGAAGCGCGTTGTCGTCGGTCGCGATGTCCGCGACTCGAGCCAGGCGCTGATCAACGCGCTGGCCCTCGGCCTGCAGCAGGCGGGCTGCGAAGTCCATGACATCGGCCTCTGCGGCACCGAGGAAGTCTATTTCGCGACGTTTCACTTCGAGATGGATGGCGGAATCATGGTCACCGCCAGCCATAACCCCCTTGGCTACAACGGCATGAAGCTCGTGCGCGCCGGGTCGCAGCCGATCAGCGGCGACAGCGGACTCAAGGCCATCGAGGCACGTGCCGCCGAAGACGACACGCCACTGCCGAGTATCGAGCCAACGCTGGTGCCATTGGAACACCGGGCCGCCTACGTGCAGCACTTGCTCGGCTACCTCAATGTCGACGCGCTACGGCCGCTGAAGATCGTGACCAATGCCGGCAATGGCGGTGCGGGCGTGGTCATTGATGCCCTGGCGCCGTTCCTGCCGTTCGAATTCATCAAGGTGCATCATCAGCCAGACCCGACGTTCCCCAACGGCATCCCCAACCCACTGCTGCCCGAGAACCGGGCGGCGACCGCCGAGGCGGTCAAGGCCCACGGCGCGGATTTTGGAGTGGCCTGGGATGGCGATTTCGACCGCTGCTTCCTGTTCGACGAAAACGCCCGTTTCATCGAGGGTTACTACATTGTCGGCTTGCTCGCCAAGGCGCTGCTGATCAAGTCACCGGGGGACAAAATCATCCACGACCCCAGGCTGACCTGGAACACGGTCGACGAGGTCAGGCGCGCCGGTGGTGAGCCGGTGATGTCCAAGACCGGGCACGCCTTCATCAAAGAGCGGATGCGCAAGGAAAACGCGGTCTACGGTGGCGAGATGAGCGCGCACCATTATTTCCGCGATTTTGCATACTGCGACAACGGCAATATTCCTTGGCTGATGGTCGCCGAACTGATCTGCCGCGAAGGCAAATCGCTGTCGCAACTCGTCAATGAGCGCATCGATGCCTACCCGGCCAGCGGCGAGATCAACCGTAAGGTCGCCGATGCCGACGCCACGATCGTTGCGATTGAACAGGCATTCGCTGCGGATGGCGACATCGACCGCACCGACGGGCTGTCGGTGGATTTTCCGACCTGGCGCTTCAACCTACGCAAATCGAACACCGAGCCGGTGATTCGCCTCAACGTCGAATCGCGCGCCGACATGGCGTTGATGCAGGAAAAAACCGACGCCATCCTCAAGCTGGTTGATTCGCTGTAGGCGCGATGATCGTACGGCGCCGCTCTCCGTGTGGCCGCGTGTCGGCGCTATGTGCGAGGACGCGCGGCCATCGCGAACCCATGGCCATGCTGTAGCAGATAGCCCAGCCACTTGTAGACCATCAGGTTTCTTGCGTGCTGGCGTTGCAGCCAGCCACCGACTTGGGGGTCGATGTCCTGAAGAAAATCGCAGCGCGAACGGCAGGAATCGACCACCTCGGCCACGCCGGCATCGTGATACAGGCGCAGCGTGACATCGGGATCCGCGCGCCACGTGTTCTCACCGGCGGAAAACCGGTAAGTCAGATGCACCGTCGTGGTGTAACGACAACGCTCCAGTACGGTCAGGTAGAGGTCGAAATCCGACTCGCTGCGTGACACGGCGGTGTCGAACGGCAGAGGGTAATCCGGCGCCAGTCGCTGGAAGCGTTGGTAGTTCTCGTCGACCAGGTTCATCAGGCCCGAAAAGCTCTCGGGCCGCCCCAGTCGAAGCAGCGTTTTTGGGTTGGCGAGGTCCATGAACCCACTATGCCCACGCCTCTGGCGCCGGTGCAAGCGGTTGACGTGGCGGGCATCGCGTGCATTCTCCGTGTCCCAATCACCCACTCTTTTCACCGGAATCCGCACATGACCGCAGCCGTCCGTACGATCGCCACCCAACCGTTTGACGATCAACGCGCGGGTACCGCCGGGCTCCGGAAAAAAGTGCAGGTCTTCCAGCAGGCGAATTACCTGGAGAATTTCGTCCAGTCGGTCTTCGACACGCACCCCGGCTTCGCGGGCACCACCCTCGTGCTCGGAGGTGATGGCCGATATCACAACGACACGGCGATCCAGACCATTCTAGCGATGGCCGCCGCCAATGGGGTCGCCCGCGTCATCGTTGGCCTGGGCGGCATTGTCTCTACACCGGCCGCGTCCCACCTGATTCGCAAGTACGACGCCCATGGCGGCTTCATCCTCTCGGCCAGCCACAATCCGGCCGGTCCGCGCGGCGACTTCGGCATCAAGTTCAACATTCGCGGCGGTGGTCAGGCTGCCTCGGCGCTCACCGATGCCATCTACGCCCGTAGCCGCGAAATCGATCGCTATCGTTGCGTCGAGGCCGACACCATCGACCTCGACAGCCTCGGAACACAAACCCTCGGCGATCTGACCATCGAGGTCATCGACACCACCGAGGACTACGCCGAACTGATGGAATCGCTGTTCGACTTCGATGCCATCCGCGCGCTGCTGACGTCGGATTTCCGCTTCGCTTTCGATGCCATGCACGCGGTCACTGGTCCCTACGCGAAACGGCTGTTCGTGGAGCGGCTCGGTGCGTCGCCGGACTCGGTACGCAATGCCGTGCCCCTGCCCGACTTTGGTGGCGGTCACCCCGATCCGAATCTGGTCTACGCCGCCGACCTGGCCGATGAGGTCATCACCCGTGGCGCGCTGGACTTCGCCGCGGCATCGGACGGCGATGGTGACCGCAACATGATTCTCGGGCGCGGACTGTTTGTCTCGCCCGGTGACAGCCTCGCGGTGCTCGCGGCCAATGCGCAACTGATTCCGGCCTACCGCGACGGCATTGCCGGCGCCGCCCGGTCCATGCCGACCAGTCGTGCGCTGGACGCCGTTGCCGCGCAGCAGGGTTTCGAGGCATTCGAGACACCGACCGGCTGGAAGTTCTTCTGCAACCTGCTCGACGCCGGACGCATCGCCGTTTGCGGCGAAGAGTCTTTCGGCACGGGCTCGGACCACGTCCGCGAAAAGGATGGCCTGTGGGCGGTGATGGCCTGGCTGAACCTGCTCGCGGCTCGCCGCGGCGAATCGGTGGCCGACGTTCTGCAAGCGCATTGGAAGACCTTCGGGCGGCACTACTACGAACGCCATGACTATGAGGACCTGAGCGGCGAACAGGCCGACCGGGTCATGCAGGCGTTGCGCCAGCAGCTCACCGCGTTGCCCGGTCGCCAGTTCGAGGGCCTAACGGTTACGGTGGCGGACGAATTCAGTTACGACGACCCGATCGATGGCAGCCGCGCCGAGGGCCAGGGCCTGCGCGTGGTCTTCGGTGACGACGCACGCATCGTGGTGCGCAAATCGGGCACCGGCACCAGCGGCGCGACGCTGCGGCTTTACCTCGAAGAACGCCGCAGCGACGAGTGGGAGCTGACGCTGCCCACGCGCGAGGTGTTATCCGCGCTGGCCTCGGTCGCCGACACGCTCTGCGGGCTACGCGAGCACACCGGTCGCGATGCCCCGTCGTTGATCACCTGAACAGCGCGGCCAGCGCGACTCCGGCCCTCGCGCGTCAATCCAGGTCGGGCATCATCCTGCGGCCGGTGGCGGAGAACGCCTCCTGGCCTGATTTGGACCGTTG
>NZ_CAXRDQ010000044.1:0-6210 GCF_964229365.1 Abyssibacter sp.
ACGTGTCAAACATTACAGTATCCGTACGGAGCAGTCGTATCTGAGCTGGATACGGCGCTTCATTCGATTTCATGGGCGGCGGCATCCAAGGGAGATGGGCCGCCCGGAGGTCGAGGCGTTTCTCACTTATCTGGCGGTAGAACGGGGTGTTTCCGCAAGCACGCAGAATCAGGCGTTGCCAGCCGTGTTGTTTCTGTATTCGGTCGTGCTGGAGCAGGATTTGCCGTGGCTGGAAGATGTGGTGAGGGCTCGGCCTAGCCGCAATGTACCTGTGGTGATGACACCGGATGAGGTTTCGGCGGTACTCAACGAGTTAAGCGGCACCCATCACCTGGTGGTTTCGTTGTTGTATGGCGCGGGTCTGCGCATTCTCGAGTCCTTGCGATTGCGCATCCAGGATGTGGACTTCGGTAACGGTTACATCGTTGTGCGAAACGGTAAGGGGCGTAAAGACCGTCGTGTTCCGTTGCCGGCGCGTTCCAGAATCGCGCTGACGGAGCAGATTGATGCTGCGACGAAGCAGCATCATGCGGATCTGAACCAAGGTGCGGGTTCAGTGTGGTTGCCGAATGCCCTGGCCGTGAAGTACCCGGCAGCGGATCGCGAAACCGGTTGGCAGTACGTTTTTTTCGCGGACCGGCTGTCAGCCGACCCGCGCAGCGGCGTGATTCGTCGCCATCATCTGAACGAGCAGTCGGTGCAGCGTGCAGTGAAGCGGGCGTCGCGGTTAGCGGGTCTCACGAAACGTGTGACGTGCCATACATTTCGTCATTCCTTCGCCACTCATCTGCTCGAAGCTGGCGCGGATATTCGAACGGTGCAGGAATTGCTGGGCCACAAGGACGTTCGCACCACTCAGATTTACACGCACGTGCTTGACCGGCGAGGTGTCGGTGTTGTGAGCCCGATGGACCGACTGCCTGCGCCCGCGGCTCAGTCCTCGGGTTCGTAACCAAGATTCGGGCTCAGCCATTTCTCGGCGGTGGCCAGATCCCAGCCTTTGCGCTTGGCGTAGTCCTCGACCTGGTCTTTGCCGATGCGGCCCACGACGAAGTAGCGCGAGTCCGGATGGGCGTAATACCAGCCCGACACCGAGGCTCCGGGCCACATGGCGCGGGATTCGGTGAGCTGGATGCCGATGGCCGTTTCCACGTCGAGCAGGTCCCAGAGGGTGTCTTTCTCGGTGTGTTCCGGGCAGGCGGGGTAGCCGGGCGCCGGGCGTATGCCCTGGTATTTCTCGGCGATCAGGTCTTCGTTGCTGAGGCCTTCTTCGGGCTGGTAGCCCCAGTACTCGGTGCGAACGCGTTTATGCAGGTGTTCGGCAAAGGCCTCGGCCAGACGGTCGGCGAGGGCTTCGAGCATGATCGCGGAGTAGTCGTCGTGGGCGTCCTTGAAGCGCTGGACATGTGCCTCGATACCGTCGCCGGTGGTCACGGCGAAGCCGCCCACCCAGTCGGGTAGCCCGCTGTCGACCGGGGCGACGAAATCACCCAGGCAATGGTTGGGTACGCCGGGGCGATGTTCGGATTGCTGTCGCAGGTTCAGCAGGCGGGCGCGTTCGGTCTTGCGCTGGTCGTCGTAGACGATCACGTCGTCGCCGTCGGCATTGGCGGGGAAGAAGCCACAGATTCCATGGGCTTTGATCCAGCCTTCGTCGACGATTTTTTGCAGCATGGCCTGGGCGTCGTCGAACAGCTTGCGCGCCTCGGGGCCCTTGTTCGGGTCATTCAGAATCGCCGGGTACACGCCCTTCATCTCCCAGGAGATGAAAAACGGGGTCCAGTCGATGGTCTCGATGAGTTGGCCGATCGGGTAGTCGCGCAGCACGGTCACGCCGGGCTTGGCGGGTGCCGGTGGCGTGTAGCTCGACCAGTCGAACTCGAAGCGGTTGTCGCGGGCGGCGGCCAATTTCTGCAGCTTTTGCCGTTTTTTGCCGGTGTGCCGTGCACGGATCTTGTCGTACTCGGCGGTGATGTCTGCGGCAAATGCGGCTTTATGTTCCGACAGCAGCTTGCTCGCGACGCCGACGGCGCGCGAGGCGTCCTTCACCCAGACCACCGGCTCGTCGTAGGCCTTGTCGATTTTGACGGAGGTGTGCGCGCGGGAGGTCGTGGCGCCGCCGATGAGCAGCGGCTGTTTCATGCCGCGCCGCTGCATTTCGCTGGCGACGTAGACCATCTCGTCCAGTGAAGGCGTAATCAATCCTGACAACCCGACGATGTCGGCATTCTCTTTCTGGGCGGCGTCGAGGATCTTGTCGGCGGACGCCATGACGCCCAGGTCGATCACATCGAAGTTGTTGCAGCCGAGGACCACACCGACAATGTTCTTGCCGATGTCATGCACGTCGCCCTTGACGGTGGCCAGCACGATCTTGCCGGCTGAGTCGCGGTCGCCGGCCTGTTTCTCGGCCTCGATGTACGGAATCAGGTGGGCCACGGCCTTTTTCATCACGCGGGCAGACTTGACCACCTGCGGCAGGAACATCTTGCCCGCGCCGAACAGGTCACCGACGACATTCATGCCGTCCATCAGCGGGCCTTCGATCACATGCAGTGGCCGTTCGGCCTTTTGCCGGCACTCTTCGGCATCCTCGACGGCGTAGGCGTCGATACCGCGAACCAGCGCATGTTCGAGGCGCTTTTCCACCGGCAGTTCACGCCAGGAGAGGTCTTCCTTCTTCTCCCTGGCCTTGCCGTCGCCGCGGAAGCGCTCGGCGGCATCCAGCAGGCGTTCGGTCGCGTCGTCGTGGCGGTTGAGAATCACGTCTTCGCAGAGCTCGCGTAGCTCGGGGGGCAGGTCGTCGTAGATATCGAGCTGGCCGGCGTTAACGATGCCCATGTCCATGCCGGCGGCGATGGCGTGGTACAGAAACACCGAGTGCATGGCGCGGCGCACGGGCTCGTTGCCCCGGAAGCTGAACGACACGTTCGACAGCCCGCCGGAGACATGCACGCCCGGCAGGGTGTCGCGAATGCGGCGCGTGGCGTTGATGAAGTCCACGGCGTAGTTGTTGTGTTCCTCGATTCCGGTCGCCACCGCGAAGATGTTCGGGTCGAAGATGATGTCCTCGGCGGGGAAGCCGACGGTTTCGGTCAGCAGCTTGTACGCACGGGTGCAGATCTCGACCTTGCGGTCCTCGGTGTCGGCCTGGCCGACTTCGTCGAAGGCCATGACGACCACGGCCGCGCCGTAGTCCATGCACAGCTGGGCCTGTTCGATGAACTTGTCCTCGCCTTCCTTCATCGAGATCGAGTTCACGATGCACTTGCCCTGGGCGCATTGCAGCCCGGCCTCGATCACCTCCCACTTGGAGCTGTCGATCATGATCGGCACGCGGGCGATGTCCGGCTCACCGGCGATCAGGTTCAAAAAGGTGCGCATGGCCTCCTTCGAGTCCAGCATGCCCTCATCCATGTTCACATCGATGATCTGGGCGCCGTTCTCGACCTGATCGCGCGCCACCTCCAATGCGGTGGCGTAGTCCGATTCCTTGATCAGGCGCTTGAAGCGCGCGGAGCCGGTGACATTGGTGCGTTCGCCGACGTTGACGAAAGTTGCGGTAGATTTCATAGCGTTTCGCGGCCGTTCAGGCGGCGACAGTAAACGGTTCAAGGCCCGACAGGCGCATGGCCGGGGCGTGTTCTGCAGGTTTGCGCGGGGCCTTGCCCGCTACGGCACCGGCGATGGCGCCGATGTGGTCCGGGGTGGAGCCGCAGCAGCCGCCAACCAGATTCACCAGACCGGAATCGGCCCATTCGCCGACGTATTCGGCCATGTCTTCGGGGTCGAGGTCGTATTCGCCGAACTCGTTCGGCAGGCCGGCATTGGGATAGGCCAGTGTGTAGCCCTCGGCAATGCGCGACATTTCGGCCACGTACTGGCGCAGGGCGTCGGGGCCCAGGGCGCAGTTCAAGCCAATGGCCAGCGGGCGGGCATGGCGCACCGAGTTGTAGAAGGCCTCGGTGGTCTGGCCGGACAGCGTGCGGCCAGAGGCGTCGGTAATCGTGCCCGAGATCAGCAGCGGCAGGTCGAGGCCGCGCTCCCGGACCACGCGCTTGCAGGCGAAGATCGCGGCCTTGGCGTTGAGCGTGTCGAAGATGGTTTCGATTAGCAGGCCGTGCACCCCGCCGTCGATCAGGCCGCCGGCCGCCTCGCTATAGGCCGTGACCAGTTCGTCGAACGTCACATTGCGCTTGCCGGGGTCGTTGACGTCCGGCGAGATTGACGCCGTGCGGTTGGTCGGGCCGATGGCACCGAGTACGAAGCGGGGCTTGTCGGCGGTGGACCGCGCATCGGCCGCTTCGCGCGCCAGCACCGCCGACACCTTGTTCAGCTCGTAGGCCAGCGATTCCATGGCGTAGTCCGCCTGGGCGATGGTGGTGGCCGAAAAGGTGTTGGTTTCGACGATGTCAGAGCCGGCATCCAGGTACTCGCCGTGGATCTCGCGAATGATGTCGGGCTGGCTCAGTGTCAGCAGGTCGTTGTTGCCCTTGACCTCGCGATCGAAGTCGGCGAATCGCTCGCCACGGTAGGCGGCCTCGTCGAGCTGGTAGCGCTGAATCATCGTGCCCATCGCGCCGTCCAGCACGAGAATGCGGTCTGCAAGGGCTTGTTTGAGGTCTGCCATGGTTTCCTCTACGGTTTGTTGTGCACTGCAACACTTCGCCGCGCGCAGTCAGCATATCTGCCTATCCGGATAGGCAGATGATACGCGCTGCGGCCCCGAATGTCAGGAGGCTCTATGTCCCGGACTGATTGGAACGACGAAGCCCGCACCCACCTCGGCCCGTTATGGGCGGCCATTCACGACATCCGCTTCCGGCAGGGTCTGGCCGCGCGGATGCTCACGCCTGTCTATGTGGTCTTTCTCGGCGGACTGGCGATCTTCTGCATCGCCACGGTGTCCGATGCCTTCACCAAATCGCTGCCATTGGGCCTGTTTTTTTTGCTGGTCGTCGGTCCGGCGTACTTTCTGGTCGGCACGGTGCTCACACGCGTGGTGCTGGAAACGATCCGGGCGATTATCCAGATTGCCGATGACATGCACCGCATCGCCGAGACGCATGACCGCGTTGCCGAGCTGTCACCGTGGAAGTCCCTGATGTCTGCCATCGGCCAGGAAGGGCGTTCACAATCCACGGATGGCAAGCATCGTTAAATCGCGGTGGGCGTTGTCGGCGGGTCTGATCATGGTGGCAGGGTCCGCGATGGCCAACGGGAGCTTCTCCCTGCCCTTTGACAGCGTGGCCGGTAGCGGAATGGCGTTCGCTGGCGTGGACGCCGACCGTGCCGATCCGGGCGCCCCGGCCCGTAACCCGGCGCTTTACGGTGCCACGAGCGCCACAACCCTGACCTTCGGCGGCCATCTGGCGCACTACTCCACCGAGTTCTCCGGTGCAGCCGAGCGCAGCGAAACCGATGGTTCGATGATCGACGGCGGACAGGGCGGCGATCCGGGACGGCTGGATTTGCCGCTGCCAGACATCGTCCTCTCGCATCGGCTCAATGAGCGCTGGGCGGTTGGGGTCAGCCTCAACGCGCCCTTTGGCATCACGCTGCGCTTTGATCCGGATTGGGTCGGGCGCTACCACGCGGTGGACACGGTGATCCGCGGCGTCGAGCTGGTCCCGGCGGTGGCCTGGCAGGCGCGGTCCTGGTTGCGGCTGGGCGCCGGGCTGCGGGCGCAGCTCTTCGATTCCGAGTTTTCCAATGCTGTCGATCTCGGCAGCTATGTCCAGCAGGCCGTCGTCGACGAGGTCGGCTTCGACGCAACCACACCGGCCTGTCTGCTCGCGGGCGAGCAGACACTGCCGGGCAAGTACGACTTCTTCAATCGGCTGGATTCCCGCGAGTTCGCGTTGGGCTGGCAGGCTGGCTGGCGGGCGCAGATCACGCCGGAGCTGGCCTGGGGTTTCAGCTACCGCTCGCCGGTGGAACATCGGCTAAGCGGACAGGCCGCTAGGGCGCGTGACGGCTGGACGCTGGATGAGTTCAACAACGATCCCTGCCTGAGTGCCGTGCGGGTTGGCCTGGCAGCGATGGGGCGGTCCTACGAGGAGGAAGTCGCCGAGCTGGTCGAGGCGGCGACCAGCGAAACCCGGTTTTCGACCGACATCACGCTGCCGGAAACGGTCTCCACCGCGCTGATCTGGCAGCGGAATCGGTGGTCGCTCGCAACCACCTGGCGCTGGACGCGGTGGTCGCGTC
>NZ_CAXRDQ010000045.1:0-34349 GCF_964229365.1 Abyssibacter sp.
TACGCGATTTGAGGCCAAACCCCTCGAACCGGACCTGCTCACCGAGGACAACATCCACCGTCGCCGTGAGCTGGATGGGCTGGTTGTCCTCCTCTTGCGCGCGCGGGCCGATAATCACCTCGTCCTCCGATGCACGAATCAGGCTCTCGGAGTCGCGCCGCTGCGGTGTGATGTCGGCGGACGGAATGACCACTCGGCCCTGCAGGTTGGCCTGGCGATCAACCAGCGCGAAACTGAGATCGGGCGACACGGTGACCCGCGCATCGTCCGTGTTGAAGGCCAGAAAGCGCTCACCCTGCACCTTGGCGTCAATCTGGCGGGTTTCGCCCATACGGGCGCGGGCGCGGGCCGTGATCTCGCCCTCGCCGGATTTTGCCGAGGCCTCGACGGTTAGCGACTCCGCTGGGTTTCCGCTCAGGGTGGCATTGATCTCGCGCAGGTCGATTCCGGCCACGTCGATCGAAGCCGCCGCGCCACTCAACTTCATGTCCCCGCCGATCTCCGGGGCGCCAAGTCGGCCCGCCAGCTGCATGTCGGCGGTGAACTGGCCGGTGACGTCAGTGAGCACGTCGATGATCAAGGCGACGAAATCCAGGTTCGTCAGTTCTGCGGTGATGCGGCCGTCCAGCGGACGATCGACCAGCGGTCCTTGCCCCCGCAATGTGGCGTCCAGCGCCAGCCCGGCGCCGGCATCGTCCTCCAGGGGCAACCGTGCGGTCACCGTCGTCACCTGGCCTTCGTTGTTCACGGTGAATGCCCCCGGTGAAAAGGCGACGTCCAGCGGATCATCCGGCGATCGCGTGCCGGCCAGTTCCACCGCTGACGTGCGTAGATCAGCCGACAGGGCTTCACGTTCGGCTCGGCGCGAGTAAGCGGCCTCGCCCTGAAGCGAACCGGTCAGCCGGGTGGCCGGGGGCAGCAAGGGGGTGAGATAGGCGAGATCGAAGTAATCGATGTCGGTTTGCGCCTGCAATCCCTGGTCATCCGATTCGCCACTCAGGCACAGGCGACTGCGCCGGGTACCCAGACCGCCGCGGCGCGATGGTCCCGGCTCGGCGACAAAACAGGCTTCACCGAGCGACCAGTCCGGCTGGCGGAAGGCCACCGTTACCGGCGATTCCAGCCGCCAGGGCGGAAAATCCACAGGATCGACCACCAGCTGTGTGACTTCCCCGGTCCAGTCCAGCGACTGCACATCCAGTTGACCCGCTAGACCCAGTTGCAGCTCGCCTTCGGTGGTCTGAGTGGTCAGCGACAGGTTCAGGTCATCCGCCGAGCCACGGGTCTCCAGCACCAGCGTTCGAACGCCGGTCGCGGCCACCTGGGCATCGGCAATGCGCACATCGAGCAGCAGCTTGCTGCCGTCCGCCAGGTCGATGTCGGCCTCGGCATCGATGCCGGCGATCGAATAGCGCTGGTAGCCCAGAGATTCACCACGCAGGCTCGCGGTCAGCTGCGGTGTCTTCAGCGGGCCTTCAGCGCGGCCGTCCCCCTTTACGCGGCCGGTGAGGCCGGGATAGAAATCCGCCAGATCCGGACTCGAGACGTCCCAGTCAACGGCGAGGCGCTGCGCCGATACCTGACCGCTGATGGCCAGCGCCGAGTTGCCAGACACCAATTTCAGGCGCTCGATGTTGGCGGTGTCCTGGGCGTAGCGCAGGGCGCCGTCCAGCTGGATCGGCCGGTCGCGCAGCCGGCCATCGACCTTGAGCGTCGGGACCCGGACAACCGGGGCGTCCCGGGTACCCGCGAGTTGCACGCTGACATCGGCGTTCACCGAACCAGGCCAGCGCTCCAGCAATAACGAGGGGTCTAGCGACCGCGCGGTGAGCGTCGCAGTGCCTTTGAGCTGGTCGCGCATCGCGAGGTCGGCCTGGCCCGTGATGGAGCCGCCCAGGGCCTGCACCCGAAGCTGGCGTACGTCCAGTTGCTCGGCACTCACGGTGGCCTGGGCATCCACCTGCAGGGCTTGTTCGCGCAGCGAGCCTTCGGCGTGGAGTTGCGGGATCCGCACCCGAAGCTGGTCGTTCGCTGTTTCGATCTCGACCGTGGCGTTCCCGGCAATCTGGCCGGGCCATTGCGACAAGGCCGGCGACATCGCCGACGGATCGAGCGCCCGCGTGCGCAGTTGCAGGCTGGCCGCCAGACCAGGCTGCCACCGCAGGCCACCGGTGAGGCTGGTTTCAGAGCCTGCCACGCCGACGCGCAGCGGATCGAGTTCGATTCGCTGGGCATTGGCCACGGCCTGAAGGTCCACACGCACCGGTTTGAAATCGGTGGGTAGCAGGCGCGTGCCGCCGCGCAGCCGCACGGCATCCACCGGCCCCCGGGCCACCAGCTGGCCCGCCTCCGCACGGATCTGCACCGGGCCCGCCGAGGCCTCCAGTGGCCAGGCCAGATCATCCCATCGCAATACGGTGTCCACTTGCCCATCCGTGAGCCCGCCACGGGCTTCCACGGTCGCCACGTTGCCGCGCGAATGCAGCTGGGCGTTCAGATCACCGCCCACCTCTGGCCAGGTGCCTCCGACATCGATTTCGCCTTGCGGTGACCGCAGCATCGGCTCGCCCTGCAGCGGCCAGCGCAGGCCGGCCCAGTTCCCGGCCAATTTCAGCGAGTAGCGGCCAGCCGTGCGGCGGATATGTCCGCTCAGGTCGGTAGACAAAGCGCCATCGGCCTCCGCGAACTTCAGGGACTCGACCCGGACACCGTTACGCTCCAGCAATACCAACGTGGTCGCCCGCAGATGGCCGGACAGCGGCGATCGGACGTCCAGCTCCGAGACCTGCAGCGAGTTACGATTCCACACGCCGGCGAGCTTCAGCGAATCCACCCGCAGCGGGTCTGCGTCCGGAGCTGTCTGCAACTGGAAATCCCGCAGCTGCGCTTGCTCGATCACCAGGGTGATCGGCGCTCTGAAATCGAGGCGGGGCGGCTCATCGGTTAATGGCGCCGGCTGCTCGCTCGGGCGCAGCTCGATATCGACGCCTTCGACAACGAGGTCAGCGATCTGGACCTGAGCCATCAGCAGACGGCTGGCGCGCCAATCCAGCCGCGCGTGGTCGACTTGCAGCCGCATGCCTTCGCTCTCGACCGTAACCCCAGTGACGGTGAGCGGTCCGATGAACCGGCCGTCCACCGATTCGACCTGGATCGTTGGCGGCAGGCGGTCGCGGACCAGCGACCACGCAACGGTGACCCCCAGTTCGGTGCAGAACGCGAGCAACAGCAACATCGCGACCACGGCGGTCAGCGCCAAGGGGATCCATTTCAACGGCTTGATCCAGGCGCGGCTCATAGGCCTGCTCTCACGCCGATATGCAGTCGGGCGGCGCGATCCGGATCGTCAAAGGGATGGGCGACATCGATCCGGATGACACCCACTGGCGAGCGGTACCGAAAACCGATGCCAGCGCCGTAAACCGGTTCCGGAATCCCGGCGTCGCCTGCATTTCCGGCGTCAACGAACACGGCAGCACCCATGCCACGCCAGATGATCTGCTCGTATTCGACGGACCCGGTGAGCAGGTATTCGCCGCCGATGACCCGGCCTTCGTCATCGGTCGGCCCCAGAGATTCGTAGGCATAGCCACGGACGCTGTTGTCGCCGCCGGCAAAAAAGCGTTCGGAGGCGGGCAGGTCGGAAAACTCCTCGGTCCAGCTACCGCCCACCTCAGCTCGCAGCAGCAGGCGACCGCGTCTGAACACCGGCAATACGCCCTGCAAACGCACGCGGGATTGCAGAAAGCTGGTATCTGACAATACATCGCGCACGGCGCCATGAACGTCATAGAACGCGCTCCAGCCATTTCTTGCGAACACGGGGTCGGACAACTCGGTTCGGGTGAAGCTCACGCCTGGTGTAAGCAAGATGCTGAGACGCTGATCATCGGACAGCTCATAGTCTTCACGCAGAAACTGCAGGTAGTAGCGCCGATACCAGTCGCCCAGCTGCCAGTTGCGCGCCGCCTCCAGACGGATGGTTCGTCGCTCGCCGTCCTCCAGCCGCTCGTCCTCGGCGCCGGCGGAAAAGGTCACCGATTCGCCGGGCACGGTCCCGACCGGGATAAGGTACTGGGAGGTCAATGTGTTGATGACCTCTGATACCTGGAACGACAAATCCACCTGATGTCCTCGGCGGTTTAGCCGACGCCATTCCGCACCGGCGGTCAGCCGGGCGCCCGTGTCGGTGCCGTAGCCGACGCCGGCTTCATAGCGCTGAGATGCCCGTGGTGTGGTTCGTACCACCACCGGGATGCGGTGGTTTTTCGCATCGTCCTTGTTGGCGTCGACCTGGACCTGATCGAAGTAGCCGAGGTCCGCAAGCCGCAACTGGAGATTCACCAGCTGCGAGGCATCGAAACGCTCGCCCTCGCGGACGTTCACGTAGCGGCCGATGAATTCGGGATCGAGGATGTCCTGATCAATGCGGATATCACCAAATTCGTAGGCTTCACCGCTTTCGAGCACCAGTTCCACATCCGCTCGATTGACGGCAGGATCTACCGCTAGGCGGTGACGGGTGAACCGAGCATCCAGGTACCCCAGCTTGAACGCGGTGTCCTGAATGGCGGATTTGGTGGCCTTGTACAACGGGTGGCGCAACTCCGCGTCGGTTCGCAGGCGGCTGGCCTGCACCCGTTCGCGCAGCGCTGATTCACCAGCAGCCGGGCCGGTGATCTCGATACGAATGTCACGCAACGTGGTTGGGGGGCCGGTGTCCACGACATAGGTGGCGGTGTACCCGCCATCGACCGGTTCCAGCTCAGAGCGGATCACCGGGTTGTAGTAGCCGAAGGGCCGTAAGGCGTCGCGAATGTCTTGTTCCGCGCGTCGATGCAGTCGCCGGATCGCCCTGGGGCGAGCGCTGTCATTGCCTTCCAGTTTGGCGATGGCCAGAAAGCCTTGGATGTTGGTCTCAACCGCATCATCACGTATGCCTTCGACGCGAACATCGACCGTGGCGGCAAGCGCATAAGCTGATCCCAACAGCAGGCCTGCGGCAATGATCGGTTTACAATAAGGAAGGCAGTTTGCTGGCATGCATGACCTTGGTCGTCCGGCTCCTGGACAAGTTCCGTTACTGGTCTCCAAGGCTGCCGGATTATACGGTCGTCTGCGTTTTCTCCGCCTGGGGTTGTACATGAGAATCGGTGTTCCGAAGGAAATCAAAGCCCGCGAATATCGCGTGGGTCTAACCCCGTCCGGGGTTCGCGAAATGACTGCTCGTGGCCACGCGGTTGTGGTGGAAACGCAGGCAGGCGACGGCATCGGGTTAACCGACGAAGCGTATGTACAAGCCGGCGCGACGATTGCCGACTCCGCCGAGGCGGTGTTCGAGCAGGCGGAAATGATCGTCAAGGTCAAGGAACCGCAACCGGTGGAATGCAAACGGCTACGCGACGGGCAGGTGTTGTTCACCTACCTGCATCTGGCGCCAGACCCTACCCAGACCGAGTTACTGGTGGAGTCGGGCTGCACCGCCATTGCCTACGAGACTGTTACCGACGATCAGGGCGGGCTTCCGCTGCTGCGGCCCATGAGCGAGGTCGCCGGGCGCATGTCGATCCAGGCCGGCGCTCACGCCCTGGAACGTGCGCAGGGCGGCAACGGCACCTTGATCGGGGGCGTGCCCGGGGTTGCTCCAGCCAACATCTGCATCATCGGTGGCGGGGTGGTCGGCTACAGCGCGGCTCGCATGGCCGTGGGGCTGGGCGCCGACGTCAATATCATCGACCGTTCCCTGCCTCGCCTCCGCCAGCTCGACGAGCTGTTTCAAGGTCGAATGACCACTTTGTTTTCGACGGCCGATGCACTGGAACACAGCATTCGGCATGCGGATCTCGTCATCGGCGCAGTGCTGCTACCGGGCGCTGCGGCACCGAAAGTCATCACCCGCGACATGCTCGGGCTGATGCGCTCCCGGGCCGTGATCGTCGACGTTGCCATTGATCAGGGTGGCTGCACCGAGACCTCCAAGGCCACGACGCATGACAATCCGACCTATGTGGTCGATGACGTTGTTCACTATTGCGTGGCGAACATGCCAGGGGCGGTCGCCCGTACCTCCACGTTCGCGTTAACCAATGCCACTCTGCCCTTCGTGCTCAAACTGGCGAACGAGGGCTACAAGCAGGCCCTACAGACAGACCGCCACCTGCGGAACGGGCTGAATGTTCATCGCGGCAAGATCACCTGTCAGGCGGTTGCCGAAGCCCTGGATTATGACTACGTGCCAGCGGAGTCAATCCTCTCCCACGGCGCTTGATTTTCTTTAACCGGCTGATTTAAAACGAAAAAGCCTCGTTTAACCGAGGCTTTTTTGTTGCTGGATGCAACCGCATTACCGGTCGGGGCAATTACACGTCCAGATTACCAACCAACAAGGCGTTGTGTTCGATGAACTCGCGCCGCGGCTCCACATGGTCGCCCATCAGCGTCGTGAAGATTTCATCGGATGCCACCACATCCTCGATCCGAACCTGCATCAGGCGTCGGGTATCGGGATCCATGGTGGTTTCCCATAGCTGATCGGGGTTCATCTCGCCCAAGCCTTTGTAGCGCTGGATATGCAGACCGCGCTTCGCTTCCTTCATCAACCAGTCCAGGGCATCGGTGAACGTGTCGACCTCGGTGTTGTGCTGCCCGCGCGTCACGGTCGCGCCTTCTACCACCAGGCCGCGGAAACGCTCGCCCAGCTCGCAGAGTTCCTCGTACTCGGGTGAACCGAAAAACTCCGCCATCCACTGACAGGCATGCGGCACACCGTGGCTGAAGCGCACGACTTCCAGATACGCACGACCCTCGCGCACAATCCTAGCTTCGTAACGATGCTCGTTGTTCTCGAAGGCATCCAGGATGGTTTGCATAGAACCAATCCAAGTATCTGATTTTTCTGGACTTTCCAGAGAATCGGCCGACAACCTGGGGAGTTGCATCATGGCTTCAAGGGCTGCTCGTTCGTAACGCCGAGCAAGGCGATCAACCAAAGCACGACCGGCGAGATGATCCTTGGACAGGCTCTCCAGTTCAGACGGCTGTACCGGCGGCGCATCCGCGCTCACTCGCAGTTCGGCGCCATTCAGTGCAGAGTTCAGCAGATAGGCATTGAGCTCCGCATCGTCCTTGACATAGGTTTCCTGCTTGCCTGACTTCACCTTGTAAAGCGGAGGCTGCGCGATGTAGATATTTCCGGCTTCCACCAGGACGTACATCTGGCGATAAAAGAACGTCAGCAGCAAGGTCCGGATGTGCGAGCCGTCGACATCGGCATCGGTCATGATGATGATGCGCTCGTAACGCAGCTTTGCCGGATCGAACTCATCGCGTCCGATGCCACAACCCAGAGCGGTGATCAGCGTACCCACCTCAGCCGAGGACAGCATCTTGTCAAAACGGGCCTTCTCCACGTTCAGGATCTTGCCCTTGAGCGGTAGAATCGCCTGAAAACGCCGGTCACGCCCCTGTTTGGCCGAACCACCAGCCGAGTCACCCTCAACCAGAAACAGTTCGCACTTGGACGGATCCTTTTCCTGACAGTCCGCCAACTTGCCCGGCAAGCCGGCGACGTCCAGGGCACCTTTGCGGCGCGTCATTTCGCGCGCCTTGCGCGCTGCCTCGCGTGCCCGTGCTGCCTCCACGATTTTCTGGGCGACAGCCTTGGCATCTCGCGGATTTTCCAGAAGGAAGGTGTTCAAGTGTTCTGCCATCGTCGATTCGACAGCACTCTTGACCTCGGACGAGACCAGCTTTTCCTTGGTCTGTGACGAAAATTTCGGGTCCGGCACCTTCACCGAAATAACGGCCGTCAGGCCCTCACGAGCATCATCACCAGACGTCGCGACTTTCTCCCGCTTGGCCAGCCCCGCCGACTCGATGTAGCCGTTGAGCGTGCGCGTCAGCGCGGCGCGAAAACCAGCCAGATGAGTGCCACCATCCCGCTGCGGAATATTATTGGTGTAGCAGAAGACGTTCTCTTGAAACGAGTCATTCCACTGCAAAGCCACTTCTGTGACGATGCCTTCCTTACCGTCCTCAAAGTGACAAACTGTCTCGTGCAGCGGCGTCTTGTTGCGATTCAGGTGCTCGACAAAGGCCTTGATGCCGCCTTTGTATTCGAATATGTCTTCCCGACTCGTCGACTCCTCGGTCAGACGGATACGCACACCCGAGTTCAGGAACGACAGCTCACGCAAACGTTTTGCGAGGATGTCGTAATGAAATTCGATGTTCTTGAAGATCGTCTCGCTGGGATGGAAGCGGATGGTGGTTCCCGAGACATCCGAGGGGCCGATCGCGGACAACTCGTCCATCGGCTCGCCCATCGAATACATCTGGCGATGAATCTTTCCATCACGATGGATCGTCAGTTCCAGACGCTTGGACAAGGCGTTGACCACCGACACGCCGACGCCATGCAAGCCGCCGGACACCTTGTAAGCGTTATCGTCGAATTTCCCGCCCGCGTGCAATACAGTCATGATGATTTCGGCCGCAGGGCGACCTTCTTCTTCATGCATATCCACCGGAATGCCGCGCCCGTCGTCCGAGACGGACACGCTTTGGTCCGCATGGATTGTCACCGTGACTTCCTTGCAATGCCCTGCCAGGGCTTCATCGATGGAGTTATCGACGACCTCAAACACCATATGGTGGAGGCCGGTCCCATCGTCGGTATCCCCGATGTACATGCCAGGCCGCTTACGCACGGCCTCCAGGCCCTTCAGAACACGGATGCTTGAAGAGTCGTAATTTTGCGGTTGGGTTTCGCTCATGGGAGGGTCATTCGTTGCCTAACACATGGTATCACGGGGCAGCACCGCCCAAATGTTCCACGTGGAACATCTGACCGACTGCCAACGTCGATTCGGGCTGGTCCAGCCAGGTAGAAATCCACTGGACCGGGCTGTCGTTCAACTGCTGGACCGCGCGAGCCCGCATGCTAGCACCCCACTCAGCGCCGAAGTCATCGACCAACAGAATTGGGGGATCACCCAACTGAATGCTGACCACTTCGACCTGCGCCAGCAACAGCGCCAACACAAGCGCTTTCTGTTGCCCTCGCGACGCCTGGTGGCGCACTTGTCGGCCATCGAGCTGAAACCGTATGTCTGCGCGATGCGGCCCAACCACGGAATGACCGGCATCCAGCTCCCGTTGTTCTACCGACGCGAGCACTTCCTCCAGGGCTACACCTTTCGGCCAACCCGCCCGGTAGTGAATCTTCGCCGAATGGTCTGCGCCGATTAGAGCGTTGACATGCTCAGCCCAGAGCCCAGTGATCTGCTCCAGATGGCGCTGCCTAGCAGCGTCGATGCGTCGGGAATATTCGACGTAGGCGGGATTCCACACTCTCAGTTGGGTGACATCGCGTTGACGGCAAGCCGCATTGCGTTGGCGCAACAGGCGTTGGAACTGCCTCCAGTCCTGTATGAACGATTGTTCCACGTGGAACACCCCCCAATCGAGCAGGCGTCGTCGGTGGACTGGCCCTTCGTCGATGAGCCGGTGAGCACGTGGGTCCAAGACCTGTACAGGAAGAGCGCGTGCCAGATCCAGCACGCTGGCGTCGCGCCGCGGACCCAGTCTTGCCTGCAATTGCTTGCGCTCGCGTTGAACCGCGACGCGGGTGACCTCGCCAAGGCGGTCGAATTCACCGACCACCAGTGCATGGTCGCAATCATGGCGAATCACGTCGGTCGGACTACTACCGCGAAACGACAATCCTCGACTGAGCAGATAAATGGCTTCTAGCAGCGAGGTCTTGCCGGTTGCGTTGTCGCCGACAATCGCAATGCCCGAACCGGGCGTGACGCCGAACGACATACGCACACTGGCGTGACAGCGAAAGTCGGTCAACGCCAATGATCGAATTTCCATGGCAAGCGTGGATCACGAAGAACCCACGAGAACAATTCGCCTCGTCGCTACAGACGCATGGGCATGACAACGTACTTATGCGCGTCCGTGCCCATTTCTGTGAGTAGACCGCCGGCGTCCGGCGAGCTCATCGCGAACTTGAATGCCTCGCCTTCCATGACGCCCAACGCATCCAGGAGATAGTTGACGTTGAACCCGATTTCTAGCGGCGCGCCATCGTAATCGACTTCGATCTCTTCTTCGGCTTCTTCATGCTCGGGGTTCTCCGTCTGCAGCTTCAGCAGACCAGGGTCCAGGACCAAGCGCACACCGCGGAACTTTTCATTCGACAGAATCGCAGCGCGCGCCAAGGCCTGTCGAATCACTTCGCGGTCTCCGGTGAGGATCTTGTCACCACCCACCGGCACGACTTTTTCGTAATCCGGGAAACGACCATCGATGAGCTTGGTGGTGAACAGTATCGTTCCCAGATCGACCTGAAGATGATTGTTGGTCAGCGAAACGCTAACCGTCTCGTCTTCATCAGACAGCAATCGGTTCAGTTCCAACACGCCTTTTCGGGGCACGATCACCTGGCGCTCTTCGGCGAGATCCAGTTCGACGTCCACATCGGACATCGCCAATCGGTGGCCGTCGGTCGCCACCGCCCGCAGCCGATCGCGACGCAGCGCCAGCAGCAGCCCATTGAGGTAGTAGCGCACGTCCTGCTGCGCCATCGCGAACATCGTCCGGTTGAGCACCTGCCTCAGGGCCAGATTCGGTATGGCGTGGCGTTCGGCAGAATCGATATCCCCCAAAGAGGGAAACTCGGTCGCGGGCTGCGTCGCCAGGGTGAATCGGCTGCGACCGGAGCGAACGATGAACTTCTGTTCGGTGAGTTCAGCGCGGATCACCGAGCCTTCGGGCAATCCTCGACAGATATCAAACAGCTTGCGAGCAGGCACCGTGACCGCGCCTGGCTGGTCGATTTGCGCCTGAACATGGCTAACCAACTCCAACTCCAGGTCGGTACCGGTGACCCGCAAGCCGGTGTCCGAGGCCTCGATGTGAAAGTTCGAAAGTATCGGCATCGTCTGTCGGCGTTCGATGACACCGATGACGGCCTGAATGGTTTGCAGAAACGACCCGCGATCAATCTCGAACTTCATGACTGGTCCCCGAACTCCTTCGGCTAATGACTATATAAAAGAAACTCTTAATAGATAGTCGTAGTAGTAGGCCTAGCGTCGGCCTGTGGGTAACTAAATAATAGATATTTAAATCAGTTACTTAACCGCTGTTTCGCCCACACCGGAAGGTCTGTGTATCGCCCCCCGATTCCTGTGGACAGAATGTGCGTGCTTCACCCGATCCGGCATTGTCACATTCCATCCCCTAGATATCCACATCATCGGCTCAGGGTTCTCCACAGGGCATCGTAGTCGTCCCGGATGGCCCGATCCGAGTCCTTCAGTTTCTGGATCGTGCGGCAGGCGTGCAGCACCGTCGTATGGTCCCGGCCACCGAAAGCGTCGCCGATCTCAGGCAGGCTGTGCGTCGTCAGGTCCTTCGACAGTGCCATCGCGATTTGTCGTGGTCTGGCAATCGAACGCCGCCGGCTTCGCTGCGTCATGTCTGATAGACGGATGCTGAAGTACTCGGCCACGGTGCGTTGGATGCTTTCGATAGTGACCATTCGATCATGCACTGACAGGATGTCCTGCAAGGCATAGCGGGCAAAATCGATGTCGATAGCGGTGCCAGTGAACTGCGCTGTGTGCACCAAACGGTTCAGCGCTCCTTCCAGTTCACGGACGTTTGACCGGATTCGATTGGCGATAAAGAACGCCACCGTCTCCGGTACCGCTGCGTCGAGTTGTTCGGCCTTGCTCATCAGGATGGCGACGCGGGTTTCGAGCTCCGGTGGGTCCACTGCCACCGACAAACCCCAGGAAAACCGGTTCTGCAGACGATCATCCAATGCGTCCAGTTCGGCCGGATACCGGTCGCAGGTCAGGATGATCTGTCGGTTGGCTTCGAGCAGCGAATTGAAGGTGTGGAAAAACTCTTCCTGCGAACGTTCCTTGCCCGCGAAGAAGTGGATATCGTCGATGAGTAGCGCTTCGGCACTGCGATAGAAGTTCTTGAAGCCGTCCATGCGGTTGTGCCGCACGGCGAGCACCATATCGTTGACGAAACGCTCTGCGGGTATGTACACGACCCGGTTTGGGCCACCACGCGCAGTGAGGTAATTGCCGACGCTGTGCATCAAATGCGTCTTGCCCAAACCCGTACCGCCGTAGATCAGCAGCGGGTTGTAGGAGGTGCCAGGTGATTCCGCCACTTTCTGCGCAGCCGCCCGAGCAATCTGGTTGCTTTTGCCTTCGACAAATCGGTCGAATGTGTAGCGACGATCCAGGCGACTGCTGCTATGCGGTGAGTTGTTCTTCACCGGTGACACGGTCGGTGCTTCGACGGGGTTTACCGCCGCCGCTGGTTCAGCCGAACCCACACGCACGGTCACACGTGGGCTCTCCAGGTCGACAATCTCGCTCCAGACCGCGCTGATCGTCGCCAGGTACTGGGCGCGCACATTCTCCATCACCGGGCGATTGGGCGCGATCAGTTCGAGATTGCCGTCCTGCGAATGCGCATGCAGCGGCCGCACCCAGGTGCCGACGTCGGATTCGGAAAGGACGGTCTCAAGCCGTTCGAGGCAGCGCTGCCAGAGCGCGTTGGAATCCACCAGAAGCACCTACGTCGTCGTCAGTTCAAAAGCCGGATACGCATAGGCCGCAAGGGTTCTCGGCGCTGCAACCGGTCCGTCGGCATGTTTCGATCGGGGGGCCGGTGTCCGCAAACGGATCGATACCGGAAAGCCATCGCTGCGCCACCGAAAGGCAACGAGCGATTTGATCGAACGTCGGGAGTCGTACGCATCTAGTTATCCACAGGCGCCCGGCTTGATGCAAGACGGTGTTTTTCAGTACTATCCGCGCCCTTTCGCCCGCCCTGGGCACCGTCCACGAGATTAGTCCGATGAAGCAGACGTTCCAGCCGCATTCACTGCGTCGCAAACGTACCCATGGTTTTCGCGCTCGCATGGCGACCGTTGGTGGCCGCAAGGTGATCAAGGCACGCCGTGCCAAGGGTCGTAAGCGCCTCGCCCAGTAAGCCCTTCGGATTTCCGCGCGACCGACGGCTGCTGAAACCGGCTGACTATCGAGCAGTTTTCCGAAGCGGCCGACGGGTCCACGATCGCCAGTGGATGCTCGTGGTGGCGCCGACTACGGTCGATGCGCCAGCGCGTCTGGGTCTGGCCATCTCCAAGAAGTGCGCCAAACGGGCGGTGGATCGAAACCGGATCAAACGCGTCACGCGGGAATGGTTTCGGACCAACGACTTGCGGGGAATGGACGTGGTGGTGACCGGCAAACGAGGACTGGCCGAGCTAAGCGCCAGCGCTTTACGCGCTTCGCTGGATGACCTGCAGCGACGGAAGCTCGGGTGACCGCACGCGTCGTGATCCTGTTGATTCGCTGTTACCAGCGCATCCTCAGCCCGCTGCTGCCGCCTCGCTGTCGATACACTCCGAGTTGCTCGCAGTACGCGATACAGGCGCTGCATGCCCACGGCGTGATGCGCGGCGGTCGACTGGCGATCCAGCGTTTGCTGCGATGCCACCCCTTGCAGCCCGGCGGTCATGATCCCGTGCCAGGCTGCGAACTCTCCCACTTTCCCGATTGAGCGTTGCGCTAGCCCATGGAATCCATTCGCTTTCCGCTGATCGCCGCTCTCGCCGTGGTCGGTTTTTTTATGTACCAGGCGTGGAAGACCGATCAGACTCCGGCGCCCGAGCCGCAATCGCCGTCGCCGATCGAACAGATCGCAGCCGATGATGATGTCCCGTCCCTGGACGCTTCCCCCAGCGTCGCGAATTCGGCCGATGACAGCAATGCCGGGTTAGCGGACGAAGCCGGCGAAACCGGCCAGTCGCCGCGGATGACCGCAAGCACCGATACCGTCGTGGTCACCACGGACGTCATGCGCGCCTTCATCGACCCGCAGGGCGGCAACCTGGTTCGCGTGGAGCTGCTCAACTACCCGGTTGAAGCGGATAGCGACACCCCGCTGGCGCTGTTGCATCAGGGCAACCGCAGTTTCTTTGTCGTGCAAAGTGGTCTGCTGGGCGAGGGCGCACCGACCCACAAGGTGGCCTATCGCGCCGACCGGTCGCGTTACACGATGCAGCCTGGCCAGAGCTTGAGCGTTCCGTTGCGTTGGACGGATGCCGACGGTCGGCAGGTCACCAAGACCTATCACTTCGAACCCGGCCGTTATGTGGTGGGGCTGGACTACAGCGTCCGCAATGACGCCGCTACTCCCTGGTCGGTAAGCGCCTACGGTCAGGTCTGGCGCACCGAAGCGGACAGCAGCGGCGGCACACCGTTTGTGCGCCAGTTCGATGGTGCCGCCTGGTACGAGCAGAAGGATGCCGAGGGCAAGTATCGGTTCCGCAAGGCCGATTTCGGCAAGATCGACGACGAGCCGCTAGACGTGACGCAGACCGGTGGCTGGGCCGGGATGATGCAGCACTACTTCATCGCCGCGCTGATCCCGCCGGCCGAGCAGACCGTGCGGCTGGTGACCAAGCCCTCCTCGACCCAGGGCTATCTGACCCAGTTGATCGGTGAGAAGGCCGAGGTGGCGGTGGGCAGCAGCACAACCCTGTCACAGCGCATCTACATCGGTCCGAAGCTGCAAAAACGCATGGAAGATGTCGCGCCCGGCCTGCAGCTGTCGGTGGACTACGGCTTGCTGACACCGCTGTCCGAGCCGCTGTTCTGGATCATGGACAAGGTCCACAGCGTGGTGCGCAACTGGGGGCTGGCGATCATCCTGGTCACGCTGGCGATCAAGCTGGTCTTCTACAAGTTGTCCGAAGCGCAGTACCGCTCAATGGCGAAGATGCGCAAGTTCGCGCCGCGGATTCAGTCGATCAAGGATCGCTACGGCGACGATCGTCAGAAGATGCAGCAGGCGATGATGGACCTGTACAAGAAGGAAGGCTTCAACCCCTTCGCCGGCTGTTGGCCGATGCTGGTCCAGTTCCCGGTGTTCATCGCCCTGTACTGGGTGTTGCTCGAATCGGTGGAACTGCGGCAGGCACCCTTCTTCCTGTGGATACATGACCTGTCGGCGCCGGATCCGTTTTTCGTGTTGCCCGTGCTGTTCGGCATCTCCATGTTCTTCCAGCAGAAGCTTTCGGGTCAGGCGATGACCATGGATCCGATGCAGCAGAAGATCATGAGTGCGATGCCCATTGGTCTTGCAGCCTTCTTCACCTTTTTCCCCTCCGGGCTGGTGCTCTACTGGTTCGTCTCCAACCTCGTTGGTATCGCCCAGCAGTGGTACATCTACCGCAAGCTGGAACACGAGGGCTTGGGCCGCAAGTAGGCAGATCACCGCCTGACGGCTGGTCATGTCGCAGCAACCGGACACCATCGCCGCTGTCGCCACGCCGCCCGGGCGTGGCGGTATCGGCGTGATCCGGGTGTCCGGCCCATCCGTGAAGCGCATCGCCGAGGCCGTTGTCGGCGGGCTGCCCAGGCCGCGTTTCGCCGCCCACCGGACGTTTCTGGACGCCGATGGCAAGGCCCTGGACAGCGGCATCGCCCTCTACTTCCAGGCGCCGGCCTCATTCACCGGCGAGGATGTACTGGAGCTTCAGGGTCACGGCGGCCCCGTTGTGCTCGACGCCCTGCTCGCCTCGGTGCTGTCGCGCGGTTGCCGCATTGCCGAGCCCGGCGAATTCACCCGCCGCGCCTTCGACAACAAGCGTCTGGATCTCACCCAGGCCGAGGCCGTCGCCGATCTTATCGACGCCGAAAGCACGGCCGCTGCCCGAGCTGCACAGCGTTCGTTAACGGGTGCGTTCTCGCGCCGCATCGACGCGTTCGGGCATGAACTGCTGGAGTTGCGGACCTGGGTTGAAGCGTCGATCGATTTCGCCGACGAAGACATCGATTTTCTGGCCGACGGCGATGTCGCGGCGCGGCTGGATCAGCTAATTCAACACCTGGCGGAACTGCGGAGGCAGACGCAGCACGGCCGGGTCTTGTCCGAAGGCCTGCGCGTGGCGATTCTGGGCGCGCCCAATGTGGGCAAATCCAGTCTGCTGAACCGGCTCGCGGGTCACGATGCCGCCATCGTCACCGATGTGGCCGGCACGACCCGCGACGTATTGCGCGAGCGCATTGTGCTGGGCGATCTGCCGATTCTGCTGCTGGACACGGCAGGCATTCGCGAAACCGTTGATCCTGTCGAGCAAATCGGCGTCCGCCGTGCCTGGTCTGTCGTCGAAGATGCGGATCTGGTGCTGATGCTGCGGATCGACGGCCAGCCGGATCCGGCGCAGGTCGACCCGATCTTCGCGCCCCTGGCCGGGGATGCGCGGGTGTTGCCGGTGCACAACAAATGCGATCAATCGGGCGGAACGCCCGGACTGCGCGAAGATGCATCCGTCGGTGTCTCTGCGCTGACCGGTGCAGGTGTCGAGGCATTGATCGAGCAGATTCGCCAACGATCCGGCCTACAGGCCAACCTGGCCGGGGAATTTAGCGCACGCCGCCGGCACCTGGACGCCATCGACCGAGCCTGGGCGGTGCTGCGGCGCGCGGCCGAGCAGCTTCACGTGCACCAGGCGCCGGAACTGCTGGCCGAGGATCTTTCCGAGGCGAACCGGACGCTGGGCGAAATCAACGGTCCGGTGGACACCGAAACCCTGCTTGGCGAGATTTTTTCCAGCTTCTGTGTCGGCAAGTAGGGCCTAGTTCACGCGCCGCAATTCCAATCCGCGAGCCTTCATTAGCGCAAGCAGGCCGTGCTCGCCAGGCAGATGCGCCGCGCCGACGATCACCAGCACATTGTTCGAACCGGCGAGCAGCGCCGTCAGCTCGGTGACCCAGCGCCGGTTGCGGTTCGCGAGCAGCCGTTCATACGCCGCCGGTTGCTCGGCGCGCATGGTGTCGACGAGTTGTTCCATGGCGTTGAGATCGCCCGTTCGCCACGCGGTATAAACCGTCTGCGGTAAGTCGTCGTAGGCCGCGAACTGGCTGAGCGTGGCCGCCAGCGTGGTCGCGCTGTCCACGCCGTTGTCGCCAAGACCGACCAGCAGGCTCATGTGCTCGTCCACGGTCTCCAGCCCGAGAATCGGACGTTCGTCGGCGATCGCCCGCTGGTTGAAGTGCTGATCCAGCCCGTACTCCGGCCGGAACCCGGCCTGTTGATAGGCGGCCAATTCCAGCATCAGGCCGACAAACCAAGGCTTGAGGCTGTCCAGGCTGAACAGCGGCAGTCCCAGACGCTTGGCATGCTCGCGCACGTCCTGGTACATCGCGTCGCCGATACGGGCGCGCAGCGGGGCATCCGAGTCGGCCTGGGCGGCAGCCAACAGCATGGTCTGGTTGGTTGGCGATTCCAGCTGCTTGAGGTCGGCTTCCAGCACCAGGCGTTCGGTGTCGGCATAGGCCCGTTCCAGTGCCGGATCCAGCGGATAGGCCGATTGCGGCAGCAGATGCAGAGAACCGGCCAGGTAGAGCTTGGAATTGCCGTCCTCGACCACCCACAGCAACGGCGCTGCCTGGGCCGTTGAGGCGAGCCAGACGCCAAGCAGTATCGCCAGCGAACCCATCCACGCACGAAAGCCTTGTTTCATGAGTTTGTTGACCCGACCAGCCATCCACCCGTGGCATTCGTCTCGGGCTGTGCATCGATGCGTAGCGAGGCAAAGTCGAACAGGCTGCGGTCGGCCAGCTGTGAGGGTGCGAGGTTGCCCATGGCCTTGAAGATGGTCTCCACGCGGCCGGGCGACAGCCGATCCCATTGCTGCAGCATCTGCTTGATCGCCACGCGCTGCAGATTGTCCTGCGTGCCGCAGAGGTTGCAGGGAATAATCGGAAACGCCTTGTCCTGTGCAAAGGCAGCGAGGTCGCTTTCGCGGCAATAGGCCAGCGGCCGGATCACCACGTGATCACCCTTGTCGGATTTCAGCTTGGGTGGCATGGAGGCCATCCGGCCGCCGTGGAACAGGTTGAGAAACAGGGTCTCGACCATGTCGTCCATGTGATGTCCCAGGGCGATCTTGGTGAAACCCTGTTCGGCGGCGTAGGTGTACAAGGCGCCACGCCGCAGTCGCGAGCAAAGACTGCAATAGGTCTTGCCCTCCGGGATCACCCGCGTCACCACGGAATAGGTGTCCTGCTCCAGAATCTCGAACGGCATGCCGAGCTTGCGCAGGTAATCGGGCAGCACATGCTCGGGAAAGCCCGGCTGTTCCTGGTCGAGATTCACCGCGAACAGCTCGAAGTCCACCGGAGCGGCCGCCTGCAGCGAGCGCAGAATGTCCAGCATGGCGTAGGAGTCCTTGCCGCCGGACAGCGCGACCATGACCCGGTCGCCGGCCTCGATCATGTTGAAATCTTCGATGGCCTGTCCGACCTGGCGGCGCAGGCGCTTGGCCCGCTTGTCCGCCTCGCGCTTGTCGCGCCGCGGATCGGCGATTTTGGAGGCTGCAGTCATCCGCGCATTATAAGGATTGCCACGGTGGAACTGGTGCGCTCGCGCCGAGCGGCGGTGGTCCTCGCCGGGTGGCAGGCGAGCCCCAGGGAGCGCATCGGCTCAGGCGGCGGGCGCGGGCAGTCCTCGTCGCCACCACAGCCGGATCGGCCGCTGTTGGGTCGGGTCATCCGGCACGCAAAGCGCCAGCAGCAGCGATGCGCTGGCCATGATGGCACCGAGAATGAACACCCACTCGGGTGCCGTCAGCCAGATCACGCCGAAGCTGGCCGGTATCACCACCGCTGCGATGTGATTGATCGTGAAGTTCACGCCCGCCGTACCGGCGATGTCGCCGGGGTCCGCGATCTTCTGGAAATACGTTTTCTGCGCGATGGCCATGGCGAAGAAGATGTGGTCGATCACAAACAGCGTGGCGGCCACGGCGCCGGAGTCCACGATGGCATAGCCGAGAAACACCGCGATCAGGCCAATGTACTCGACGGTGAGAATGCGACGCTCGCCGAAGCGGCCGACCCAGCGGCCGATCATGGGCGCGACGATCCAGCTGACACCGTGGTTGATCAGGTACAGGGCGGCGATGGCCGAGGCCGAGTACCCGAAGCGCTGGACCAGCAGAAAGCTCGCGAACACCAGAAAAATCTGGCGCCTGGCGCCGGCGAGAAAGGTTAGCGCGTAGTAGAGACCGTAGCGTCGTCGCAGGATCAGCTGCTTGCGCTGCGGGCTGGGTGCCTCGAAGCGCGGGAAGGCGAAGGTCATGAACAGCATCAGCGACAGACAGGCGAGCCCGCTGGTGGCATACACCACGGTGTAACTGGCATGCAGCACTTCCAGCAGCAGCCAGACCACGGCGTAGGACAGCAGCGACGTCAGCGCCGCCACCGAAATCAGCTTGCCGAGCACGGCCGGGGCCTCGTCCTTGCTCAACCACTGCAGCGACAGTGACTGCTTCAGGGTTTCGAGATAGTGAAAGCCCACCGACATGATGAAGGTGGTGATCAGCAAACCGGTGGTGGTGGCGAACAGGCCCGTCACCGCCACGGCGCCGCCAAGCAGAGCAATGGCGATCAAGGCCAGCCGCTGCTCCGACACCACCGCGAGCAGAAATACCGCCGTGAACGCGAGAAAGCCGGGAATCTCGCGAATCGACTGCAGCAAGCCGATGTCGCTGCCGTCAAATGCCGCCATCTCGATGGCGAAATTGTTCAGCAGCGCATTCCACGTCGCGTAGCCCAGCGGCAGGGCAACGGCCATCAAGGTTAGAAACAGCCGGGGCGAACGCCAATCGGCGGAGGGCGCAGGGGTCATCGTGCTTGGCAAGCGCATACGCGGCGCGCAATCATGTCACGTATCACCGACGGAACGAGGGAGGGAGCAGGGATGGATGTATTCACGATGATCGCCATTGTTGTGATTTGCGGCGCGGTCTCGACCGTGGCGTCCACGTATCTCAAAGCACGTCAGGCCAAGCCTCCCGAGGAGCTTGTCGCCCGAATGCAGAAGCTGGAAAAACGCGTGGGTGAGCTGGAGGAAGCGGTCACCAACGAAGAGCGCGAACTGCGCCGTCGTTTCGCCGAACTGGATGCGGCCAGCTAAATAGCTCGAAGCCCTGAAGAGCGGCCGCGTTGAAGATATCGTCTTAGATGGCGAACAGGCGCCTCACACCTTGAACAGCGTCTGACCGGTCACGACTTCGGCGACCCGGGCGATATTGGCGCCGTGCGCCGTCATGATACTGAGCTGTTCCGGGCTGGCGTCGATCGGCTCCATGGTGTCCTTGGTGTGCACCCGGGCGTAGGGGCCCCACTGCAAGCCGCCGTCGGCGTAGTGCTCGGTGTTCTTGGGCAGCGGCACCAGCACCATGCCCAGTTCGGCCAGGTTATTCAGCATGGCCAGCAGGGTCAGTTCGATGCCGCCGCCGGCGCTGCCGAATCCGCTGCCGGTGCCGAAGACCGCACCGACCTTGCCCACGCAAGCGTTCTCCATCCACAGCGCAGAGCAGTGCTGGTCAATGAACTGTTTGATCTTCCAGTCCGGCGAGCCCATGTGCGATGGCGAGCCGAGCACCAGCGCATCGGCGTCGCGAATATCGTCAGCCGTCGCGTCGACCGCGTTCTTCACAGTGGCGGTGCCGCCGGCCGACTCCACGCCTTTGGCAACAGCCTCGGCGCAGGTCTTGGTATGTCCGTAGTCCGTGGCGTAAACGATCAGAACCTTGCTCATGATCCGACTCCTGTCTGTGGAACTGTCACGCTAATCCAAACACGCGCCTGGCGAAACGGATGTCACATGAAGCTTTCTGCCGGGAATGTTGAGAATTTCTGAACGGACCTGCTGCTAGGCCCCCGCGCGTCTGTTCGCAGCCAGGGCATCTGGGCGCCTGTGCTAGGGTGTCGCCTCGTTTTTCTCAGGATTCAGCGTGCAGATTGCCGAAAATACCGTTGCCAGCTTTCACTATATTTTGAAGACACCGGAAGGTGACGTGCTGGAGTCGTCCCGCGAGGCCGAGCCCATGGCCTATCTTCACGGCACGGGCGGCATCATTTCCGGACTGGAAGAAGAGATGGTCGGCAAGGCCGTCGGGGATCGTTTCGAAGCCACGATCCCGCCGGAAAAAGCCTACGGCCCTCATGACCCGGCTCGGGTCCAGCAGGTTCCGCTTGAGGCCTTCCAGGGTGTCGACAAGGTCGAGCCCGGCATGATGTTTCGTGCCACGACCGAGCAGGGCGAAATCCCGGTCGTGATCAGCGCCGTCGAAGGCGAAACCGTCGTCGTGGACGCCAACCATCAGATGGCTGGCAAGACCCTGGTGTTCGATATCGAGGTCACCGAAGTGCGCGAAGCCACGCCGCAGGAACTGGAACATGGCCACGCGCACTCCAGCGGGGAAGATCACTAGTCGGGAAGCCCTGACTGAATCGCCTGCTCGTTCGGACCGGGATGCAGCGCATCCCGTGTCCGGCGTTGCGGCCTGCGGCGGGCCTTCAGCCCGAACAGCGGTCGCGCCCAGCCCACCCGACGGATCGCCTCGGTAAGCGCCCAGCTGCCGGCCACTGTGCCGCCTAGCACCACCAGCGGCTCGATCACCGGACCCAACGCGTACTTCGCCGCGTGGTAGCCAATCACGACCGTGAAGCTCTGGTGCAGGATGTACCACGGATACACCGATTCGTTCGCCCAGCCCAGCCAGCGCATCGGCCGGTTCAGTAACTGGTGGCTCCAGGCGAGAACGACCAGAATCCACACCCATCGATTCAGGTAGATGAGAAACATCTGGGCCATGGATTCCGCAGGTTGCGCTGCATCCAGCACCTCGATCCCGACCAGAAAGCTGGCAAAGCTGACCACCCCAAGCCCCGACCAGACCCAGCGCCCGCGCGCCAGGGTCCTCCAAAGCAACGGCGAGCGGCCGATCAGGTAGCCGTAGACAAAGAAGCTGCCGTACATGGCGTGGGCATATACATCGTAGAACAGCGAATGGCTGATGTACGGAAAGCGGGGAAACACGAACTCGCCGATCAGCATCAACGGCAGCAACGGCACCAGCACCAACCACAGGCCATGCAGCCTCGCGCAGCGCTGGCTGAGCCGGTCGAGCAGACCTGCCGCCGGGATTAGCAGCAGCGTGTAGAACAGCAGATAGGGCAGGTACCACAGGTGGTTCCAGGTGATGCCAATGTCGGCGCCGCTGAACTCGCTTTCGGGCCATGGCTGCAATTGCAGGTAGCGCAGCAGAAACGCGCCATAGCTGCCTTCGAAACCACCGTTGCTCACCGATTCCAGATACGCCTGCGGCGGCACGATCACTGCCATGCCAAACAGTAGCGGCAGGCCGAGGCGCTTGATGCGCGACCAGGCGAAGCCGGCTCCGGTCATCTTCGGCAGCAGAAAATGCACCGCCAGGCCACTGATCAGAAAAATCAACGGCATCCGCCACTGGTTGCTGAACAGCATCACCGGCTCCAGCCAGCTGGCGCTGTAGTCCGACTTCAGATGCCAATCCCAAGGCACATAGAACATGCCCACGTGGTAGAGAATCAACACGCCGAATGCGAGCGCGCGCAGGGCGTCAATGTCGTGGCGGCGGTCCTGGGTCATGGCGGTCATCCCGATCAAGTGATGACCCCAGCCTTCGGTCCTCGCGACGCCGCGTCTGCCGCTTTGTGTCGGATTGCCGGGTCTTGGGGACGAGCGGAGGCAGGCGGTGATCAGTGGTTGGGTCGCCCACCTGCTTCGGGCTAGGCTGCGCAGATGAAGATCACCCTGCCGCTGTACCAGCGCTATCGCCGTGTGACCGAGATCGGGTTCTGGGCGGTGGTGCTGCTACTCAACGCCGTGATGAACACGCTGGTTTCGATCGCGGATCTGCGTCGCGCGGGCGAGAATGTTGCCGCCTGGCAGCCGGCGGTGTGGGAGCTGAGCAGCACGGTCGTCGTTGCCGCCCTGATTCCGTTCATCGTCTGGTGGACCGGGTGGCTGCGCCGCCGTTTTGACTGGAAGCAGGCACTGCTGCTGCACGTCGTTGCAACGGTTCCGTTCTGCCTGATGCACGTGGCCGGCATGGTCGCGATTCGCGAGGGTTTGTATGCCGTCGCCGGCGAGCCTTATCAGTTCGGTCCGTTGTGGCAGGAGTTGGGTTATGAATACCTGAAGGATTTTCGCAGCTATTTCCTGATACTGGCGATGATCGAGCTCTACGCGCTGCTGTTGCGGCGCTGGCAGGGCGAGGCGCGGATGCTGTCGGACGATGCGCCGAGCCCGCAGCCCGTCACCGACCGCTTTCTGGTCAAAAAGCTGGGCCGGGAGTTTCTCGTCAAGGTGCAGGACATCGAGTGGATCGAGTCCGCCGGCAACTACATCACGCTGCATGTCGGCAAGACCGACTATCTGCTCCGCGAGACCATGGCCAATGTCGAACGCCGGCTGGGGCCGCGGGGCTTCGCGCGGGTTCATCGCAGCGCCATCGTGCATCTGGATCATGTCGCCGACATTCGCGTGCACGACACCGGAGACGGCGAGGCGCGCATGCGCAGCGGAGTCCGTGTGCCGGTGAGCCGGCGCTACCGCAGCGTGCTGCGTGAGCGCCTGCAATGACGCCGGGACAGATGCAGATCCAAGGACCGGCGACGCCCGGATGCACTACGCTCAACCCATTACGTCCAGGGAGACACACCATGTACAGAATCACCGCGTTAGCCGTCAGCCTGCTCACGAGCGGAGCCGCCTTCGCCGGGCCATCGCTGTCCGATGCCGTCGCCTCGGATGAGCGCACGGAAGCCTACGTGGCCCGCGATGCTGCCCGGCATCCCGCCGAGGTCCTGCGCTTTTTCGGTATTGAGGCCGATGACACCGTCGCCGAATTCTGGCCTTCAGCCGGCTACTGGACGGAAATTCTCGCGCCCTTTCTTGCCGAGGACGGCCAGTACATCGCCGCCGCCTATTCGGTCGGCCCCTCGGACACACCCAGCTACCGGCGGCGCTTGCACGGCACCCTGCTGGGCAAGCTGAGCGACACCGGGCGCTACGGCAAGACCATCGTCTCCACATCGGATGTGGACCAGTGGGGCTTCGCGGAGGCCGGCAGCGTCGATGTCGTGCTGACATTCCGCAACGTTCACAACCTGTGGTGGGACGATCAGGTCATGGATTTCTTTCTCGCCGCCCATGACGCGCTCAAGGCCGGCGGCGTGCTCGGTGTCGTGGACCATCGGGCGCCGGCCGGTGCCGACCTGACCGCACTGAAGGCCGGTCACACCGGCTACATTACCGAGGCCGAGGTCATCCGCATCGCCCGCAACGCCGGCTTCAAGCTGGCGCAGAAAAGCGAGATCAACGCCAATCCCAAGGACGACACCGATCATCCCAAGGGCGTCTGGACGCTGCCCCCCTCCTTCGCCCTCGGCGATCAGGATCGCGACCGCTACGCCGCCATCGGCGAATCCGATCGCATGACGCTCAAGTTCGTGAAAGTGGCGCGGTAGTGAACTTCGACCTGGTGATCTTCGACTGCGATGGCGTACTCGTGGATTCCGAGCGCATCACCGCTGGCGTGTTCTGCGACATGCTCGGCGAGCTCGGGATCACGCTGACCACCGACGCCATGTTCGAGACCTTTGTCGGTCAGGCCATGGATCGCTGTCTGGACATCATTCAAGACAAGCTGGGCCGGCCGGCGCCGGAGGACTTTGTTCCGGAGCTGCGGCGGCGTGCCGGTCAGGCCTTGTTGGAGGGCGTAACGCCGGTTGACGGAGTCATCAGCGTGCTGGACCAGCTCACCGTGCCCTGCTGCGTGGCATCGGCCGGCGAGTACGCCAAGATGCAGCTCACCCTGGGCAAGACCGGCCTGTGGCCCCGATTCGAGGGGCGGATCTTCAGTGCCGATGACGTCGAGCACAGCAAGCCGGCACCGGATGTCTACCTACTCGCCGCCCGGACCATGGGGGTCGATCCCGCGCGCTGCGCCGTGATCGAGGATTCCGCGGCCGGCGTCATGGCCGGTGTCGCCGCCGGCATGACCGTGTTCGCCTACACCGCGGATGTGCCGGCCAATCGGCTGCGGGCAGCTGGCGCGCATCACCTGTTCGAGCGCATGGCGGATCTGCCTGCCCTGTTGGGGCTGGAGTCGGTCACCGTCGCCTGAGCCGCTTTTACTACTCCGCGGCCGTAGCCCCGGTGGCATGATCGCAGGTGAGACAATCCAATCTGCGGACCACCGCAGGAGCGCGTATGCAGGGGATATCACGCCGCCCGTTGGGCATTTTGCTGTCAGCCGTCTGGTTCGCCGGGTGCGGTTCGTCGCCAGCACCGAATGCCTCCACGCCGATCGACGAACCTCCGGATTCGCGTTTCGATCTGGCCAACGGCTGCTATGTCCTGCGCGCGAACGATCAGTACGTGGTTCGCGACGGTGCGGCGTTCGTCGCCAGTGGTGCCGACGCATCCTCGGCCGAACACTTCTTCATGAAGCCGGCCAATCTCAGCCGCTATCTGTTCTACACGGTCGACGAGCAGCTGATGACCGCGCAAGGCGCGTCGATCAGTGCTGATGCATCGCCCGCCGATGGCTCCGACTGGACCCTGGCCGGCGACGCGGGTCGGTACACCGCAGCCACGCTGGATGCCGCGCTCAGCGTCGACGATGCCGGCACCCTGGTGCTGGGCGACACACCGGCCGAACTGCGCTTCGAACCGGCAACCGGCTGCACCCCCTACCCGGAAATGCCGGTCAATGTGGTGGGCCACACGTTCAAGGGCCCGGCCAGCGGACAACCGGTAATCGGCATGGCCGAAGTCCATGCTCACATGGGCATGGGCTCCGAGCTGTCCGATGGCAGCGGCGATGTCGGTCCGTCGGCCGCCGGTGTGCTTTACGGGCAGGCGATCAACCGCTTCGGTGCACCGGTCGCGCTGGAAAACTGCGTGCTGTCGCATGGGCCCAACGGCATTCTTAGCGCCGAGAACATCCTGCTCGACTTCGATCCCTTGCAGATGCACGACACCCAGGGCTGGCCGACCTTTGTCGACTGGCCCAAGCAGGACTCGTTTCTGCATCAGCAGATGTACTACCGCTGGGTCGAACGTGCCTACATGGCCGGTCTGCGGGTGATGGTGGTGCACGGCACGACCATCGAGGCCCTCTGCAATCTGGCGCGGGCCACCTACGGTGACAAGACCGCCGAGTGCGTGGACATGGAAACCGGTAGCGACCAGGTGCGCTTTCTCTACGACATCGAAAACTACATCGATGCCCAGGAAGGCGGTCCGGAGCAAGGCTGGTTCCGTATCGTCTACAGCCCGGCCGAGGCGCGCGACGTGATCGCCGACGGCAAGCTGGCGGTGATTCTTGGCCTGGAGTTCTCCAACCTCTTTCACTGCCGGCTCACGTACAACCTGGACGGCAGCGAGAACAGCGACTGCACCCGCGAGGACATCGACCGCGAGATCGATGAAGCCTGGGAACTGGGTGTCCGCCAGGTGTTCCCATTCCATGATGTAGACAGCGCCCTGGGCGGCACCGGCATCTTCAGTTCGGTGCTGAACTACGTTGGCTTTCTCGACACCCGCGGGTTCTGGAAAACCTACGATTGCCCGGACGGCGGTGAAGGCGACAGCTACTTCTACAACGCGGGCGCCGAACTGGAGACCGGTGCGATCACCCAGTTCAATGATCCGGTCACGCAGCTGATCATGGATCTGGCGCAGGGTCAGCTCCCGGTCTATCCGCCCGGCCGCCAGTGCAACGCCCGCACCGTGACCGAGCTGGGCGAGTACGCCATCGACAAGATCATGCAAAAGGGGTTTGTGCTCGACATCGACCACGCCGAATTGCTGAGCAAGCAGTACATGCTGGACAAGGGTGCCGAACTGTCCCCGAATTACCCGATGGTGTCGGGTCACGGCGGTCAGGGCGGCATCAGCAATGCCCAGGCCGAGCAGATCATCCGCCAGGGCGGCATCATCTATCCGGCGTTGCCCAACGGTGCCCGGTTCGCCGACTTCGTCGAGCAGATCAAACCGATCTGGGATGCCTCGGGTACGGCCCGCCCACTGGCCGTCGGCTACGGTGCCGACGCCAATGGCTTGCGCACATTGCCGGGCCCGCGCGGCGCTGGCTCCGACCCCATCGAGTACCCCTTCACGCTGTTCTCCGGCGAGGGTTGGGGTCCACAGTTCGCCGAGGCGGGCATCGCGCCCCTGCAGGTCGACATGCTGTCGATTCCCGGCGGTAAGCAGTGGATGATGGACGAAGAGGGGATGTCCAACTACGGGCTGGTGGCCGACATCGTCGAAGGCATTCGCCTCGAGGGCGGCGAGGACGCCATCACGGCGCTTTTCAATTCGGCCGAGGCCTATCTCCAGCTCTGGGAGCAGACGGAGGCAGCGTCCGCCAACGCGAGGCAGCAGCCCTGACATGACCGCACCGCTGGGCGCTGCCGGCCGGCTCGGGCTGGTGGCGGCGCTGGCCCTGCCCGGCGTTGCAGCCGCGCATGGTTTCGGTCGTCTGTACAACCTGCCAGTGCCGTTCTGGCTTTATGCCTGGGGGGCCACGGCGGCCCTGCTGGTGTCGTTTCTGCTGGTGCTGTACTTCGTCGCCAGGCCGGTGGGTGCATCGGCGGCCACCGCGCGGGATCTGACCCCCCGGTGGCACGCGAGCGGGCTGCGCCGGGCCCTGCCGCTGCTCAAGCTGTTCAGTGCATTGCTGCTATTGCTGTGCATTGCCACCGCCTGGTTTGGCAACCGCGATCCCTACCGCAATTTCTCGATGACCTTCTTCTGGGTCGTGATCCTGCTCGGTCTGAGCTATTTCACGGCGCTGGCGGGCAATGTCTATGCGGTGCTGAACCCCTGGCGTGTGATCACCGGAGCCATCGGCGACTGGTGGCCCGCATATGCTCGCGGCCGTCTCCGCTACCCGGCCTGGCTGGGCTGCTGGCCGGCGCTCATCCTGTTTCTCGGCTTCGTCTGGCTGGAACTGTTCGGCCGCGGTGTGCCGAGGCAGCTGGCGTGGGTGCTGCTGGCCTACAGCGCGATCAACTTGGTCGGCGTCGGGCTGGTGGGCACGAGAGCCTGGTTTCGTCACGGCGAGTTCCTGTCGGTTTACCTGCGGCTATTCGGCCGCATGGCGCCGCTGGACATCCGTCCCGGCCAGCTTCGCGTACGCCGCCCGCTCACCGGGCTGGTCGATGCCCGGCCGCGGCACCTGAGCACGGTGCTCTTCATCATGGCCATGTTGTCGACGACGGCCTTCGATGGCCTGCGAGCCACCCAGTGGTGGGTTCGCCTGTTCTGGAGCGACCCCACCGGCTGGGCCGAAGCGGTGGTTGGCGGCCGCCCCTTGCTGAACATCGCCGTGGCGAGATCCTGGTATATCCGCTGGGAAACCGTCTGCCTGCTGGCGTCACCCTTTCTGTACTTCGGCGCCTATATGGCCTGTATCGCCGCGGCGAAACTCACCACCCGCAGCGGGCACTCCCTGCGTGAGCTGGCCCTGGCCTTCGCCTATCCGCTGTTGCCGATCGCCCTCGTCTACCACATGACGCATTACGCCACGCTGCTGCTTACACAAGGGCTCAAGATCCTCAGCCTCGTTTCCGATCCCTTTGGCTGGGGCTGGAACCTGTTTGGCACGGCATTGAAATGGCGGGCTCCCTTCCTGCCGGACATGAGCCTGGTATGGCACGCGCAGGTCGCGCTCATCCTGCTGGGCCACGTCATCAGCGTGGTCATCTCGCACCGGGTTGCGATGCGCATGTTCGCCTCGCGGCGCGATGCCGCGATCAGCCAGCTTTGGCTGCTAGGGCTGATGGTGTGTCTGACGGTGGGCGGGCTGTGGATCATCGCCCAGCCGCTCACGGTAGAGCGGATGCAATGAGGCTCAGTCGTCGGCGGGCAGCAACAGCTCGGGGGAGTCCTCGGCCCAACCAAAGCGCGAGAGGTCCACGCGGCCGCCGCTGACGACCACGCCCTCGTCACGCAGGCGGCGCAGCTGCTCGGCGTAATGGGGGTGATCCGCCGCAAAGGCGATCCGGCCATCGGCACGCAGCACGCGATGCCACGGTAGCGGCTGATCGTCCGGCGTCTGCCGCAGGGCCGCCACCGCCACGCGGGCACCGCGCGGAATTCCGGCGCGGGCCGCCAGGCGGCCGTAGCTGGTGACACGTCCGCTCGGTATGCAGCGCAGCAGCCTGCGGATGGCCTCAAGTTGCTGATCGGACATGGGCTCCGTCTTGGTGGCGTGAATAGATCAGTGCTTCCCTAATATTGCCGAGTCTGCCGGTCGCTGTAATAAATCGGCCGCCCCAGCGCACTATCTCTCTAAATCCTCTGGAGAGTCGCTGTGGAAAACGTGGAACTGATCATCAAGTTCATGGCCTTGGGTGGTTTTATCACGCTGATGATGTGGCTGGATCAGCGGTTCGACCTTGGCATCAATGACTGGAACTGCGGTGGCCGTCGGCGGGATGACGATGCCGAGGCGTTGCGGGAGCGGATCGCCTCACTCGAAGCCGTGGTGGCCGATCGCGACTGGCAGCTCGACCGCGAGTTCGACGTGCTGCAGCGCCGCTAGCGCGTCTCGTCCAGGCGCTGCTTCAGCGCCCCGATCAGAATCGACTGGCAACTGCGGATCACGCTGGCCTCCGGCTGCCGGTAGCCGGTCATGGCCCAGGAGCCCGCCGCGTAGATCACGGCGCCCACCAGAGACTGGCCGAAGATGGCGGCATCCTCGCGCGGTTCCGCCATGGCCGGCGCCAGTGGGGCCGTTGCGGCCATCAGCAAATCGGCAAACTCAACCACCGTGCGCATGTACAGCGCGGTGATTTCATCGCTGACACCGAGAATCTCCGACATCATGATCCGCGCATTGCGTGGGTCACGCATGAACCGGAAGAACGCCACCAGACCGGCCTCGCTACGGGCCTCGATGGCCGGTTCGGCCGATTCCATTGCGGTGATCAGCGCCTGCTTCAACCGCTCGCTGACCTGTGTGTACACCGCCAGAAGCAGGCCCTCGGTGCTGCCGAATAGCTGATAGAAATAGCGGTCGGTGTACCCCGCCTGCTTGCAGACGGCCCGCACCGTGGCCGCGCGATACCCCTCGGTGCCGATCAATTCGAAGCCGGCTTCAAGAAACGCCGCGCGTCGTTCGGCCATCCGATCTTCATGACTTTGTCCGCCGTATACACGGCGCGGTCGGGCGGTTCCGTTCATCCCTACATTTGACGACACCCGTCCTCAGAAGTAAAGTGACGACAGTCGTCATCACATAGCGGGCTTTCGATGAAACAGTTCAAGAACAAGGTTGCGGCCATCACGGGCGCCGGCTCCGGCATCGGCCGTGCATTGGCGCTGAACCTGGCACAGGCGGGTTGTGATCTTGCGATAAGCGATATCAACGGCGACAACCTGGCCGAGACGGCCAAGCTGGCCGAAGCCGCGGGTGCCCGCGTGACCACGACCAGTCTCGATGTGGCGGACCGTGATGCGGTCTACGCCTGGGCCGACGACGTGGTTCAGCAGCATGGCCGGGTCAACCTGCTATTCAACAATGCCGGTGTCGCCCACGCGGCGGCGGCCGAAACCGCCTCGCTGGAAGATTTCCACTGGCTGATGAACATCAACTTCTGGGGTGTGGTGCATGGCACGCAGGCGTTTCTGCCGCATCTGCGAGCTTCCGGCGAAGGCCACATCGTCAATGTTTCCAGCTTGTTCGGGTTGATTGGCATGCCTACCCAGGCGACCTACTGCGCGGCGAAGTTCGCCGTGCGCGGCTACACCGAAACCCTGCGCATGGAGCTGGACATGGAAGGCGCGCCCGTGAGCGCGACCTGCGTGCACCCCGGTGGTGTGGCGACCGGCATCAATCAGTCCAGCCGCATCGACAGCAGCGTCGAAAAACTCACCGGCGTTTCGCTGGACTCCCATAAGCGCCGCGCCGAGAAAATGATTCAGACCACGACCCCGGAACGCGCGGCCCAGATTATTCTCGATGCCGTAAAACGCGACGCGCGGCGTGTGGTCGTGGGCCCCGACGCGCGTGCAATCGACAAGCTGGCGCGCCTGCTCGGCTCCGGTTATCAGGCGCTGGTTCTGCGACGCTACCCTCACAAGAAAGCTCCGGCGCAAGCTCAGGTGGAGCAGTCCAATGGCATTTGAAGGCGCATCGCCCGTGAACACGCAGCATGTAGATGTGCTGATTGTGGGGGCCGGCCTGTCGGGTATCGACGCCGCCTATCGTCTGCAGACCGAGTGCCCTGACAAGTCCTACGCCATCGTTGAGGCCCGCGCCGCCATCGGCGGCACCTGGGACCTGTTTCGCTATCCCGGCATTCGCTCCGACTCCGACATGAGCACGCTGGGCTTTCCGTTTGAGCCCTGGGACAGCGATGTCAGCATTGCAGACGGCGAAGCCATCCGCAGCTACATCCAGACCACGGCCAGCAAATACGGCATCGACCGCAACATTCGCTTCGGCCACCGTGTGACCGCAGCAGATTGGTGCTCCGAGGCATCGCGCTGGACCGTTACCTGCGAAACCGCGGACACGACCACCACCTGGACCTGCGATTTTCTCTACGCCTGCTCGGGCTATTACGACTACACCGCTGGCTACACGCCCGAGTTTCCGCAGGTCGACGACTTTGCAGGGCAGATGGTTCATCCGCAGCATTGGCCGGCGGATCTCGACCTGACCGGCAAGCGCGTCGTTGTGATCGGCAGCGGCGCGACCGCGATCACGCTCATCCCCTCGCTCGTGGGCCAGGCCGAGCACGTGACCATGTTGCAACGCTCGCCAAGCTTCGTCGTCAACCTGCCGCGGGTTGATGCGGTGGCCGGCAAGCTGCGGCGTGTGCTGCCCAGGCGCACGGCCGGCTCCCTGACGCGCTGGAAGAACATCTTCCTCAGCATGTATTTCTACCAGTACGCACGGCGTAGGCCGGACGACACCCGCTCCAAGATCCTGCATTTCGCCCAGAAGCAGCTGGGCGACGACGTCGACGCCAACACGCACTTCAACCCGAGCTACAAGCCCTGGGACCAGCGGCTGTGCATCGCGCCAGGCGGCGACCTGTTTCGCGCCCTGCGCAAGGGCAAGGCATCCATCGTCACCGACCATATCGAGCAATTCACGCCGTCCGGCATCAAGACCCGTTCCGGCGAGCACATTGATGCCGATGTCGTGGTCACCGCGACCGGGCTGGTGATCCAGCTATTCGGTGGTGCGGCGCTGAGTGTGGATGGCGAGGCCGTGAGCACGGCTGAAAAACTGATCTACAAGGGCATGATGCTCGATGGCGTACCGAACTTCGCCTTCGCCTTCGGCTACACCAACGCATCGTGGACGCTCAAATGCGACCTCACCGCTCAATACGTCTGCCGGCTGCTCAATCGCATGTCCAGGCGCGGCGAGACGGCCTGCGTGCCCGAACGTGACGCCAGCGTCGAACCCGAACTGATGGTGGACCTGGACTCGGGCTACATCCAGCGCGCGAAGAACGTGATGCCATTGCAGGGCACCCAGGCCCCTTGGCGGGTACATCAGAACTACGTGCTGGATCTTGCGGCGACCAAGCTCAGCCGCATCGACGACGGCGCCATGCAATTTCGTACCGCGGCGAGCCGCAGCACGGCGGCATCAACCTCCACTGTGGCCGAATCCCGCTGACCGGTTCGCGGCCGCAGGGCAACCCTCGGCCGCTCACAGCGCGGAGCGCTGGACCTCAATCCGGACGCATGCGAGGCGACGCCGGTTATTGCGGCAGCAAAAAAGGGCAGCGAGTTCGAAGCCCGCCGTAACATACGATAGGCGACTGTGTTGCAGGGCGATGTGGACCTGCGCCCGCTCGATAGAGCTTACAGAGGGGCTGTTTTACTGCCCTCACTCTGTGCTTCCACGCGATCCTTTAGGAAGGCCTGCAATGCGTCCACTTCGGCCTCGGTGAAATAAACGAAACGCTCGCGTGAGGCCTCCGACATGATGCCGAGATCGCGCCCACCCAAGCCTTCGCCCGTTCGGAGGAGTTGCGCGAACGCAGCGGCGGAATAGCCCGCCGCAATGGTTAGGTCTGGCGCCCCATCCGCGATGCTACCCATGAGACTCTGACCGTGACAGCCTGAGCAAGTGGTCATAGCGAGATACTCCCCAAGTGCGCCACGCTCGGTGGGCCGATAGACAGGCGGCGGCGTGCCGACGGAGATGTCGTTTCTTTGCGGTGAGAACATTCCTATCGCAAGACCGACGCGGGCCAACGGCCCGAGGCTGATTTCTGTCGTTGGTCCATCGACCGGAGGTAGGCTTCGGAGATACGCGAGTATGGCGCCAAGGTCATGGTCGCTCAGGTGCTGGTATTCGGCGGACGGCATACCGAGTGCGCTACGGCCATCCGTATGTACGCCCTGCCGAATCATCCGCTCCAACTCACTGTCCGATTGTTCCAACACCGGGCCCGTCAGGTTGCCCGCGACGAAGTAACCGAGCATGGGATCGTCCACAAACACGGCTCCCTCTAGGGCTTGCCCATGGCACGACACACACCCGTGCGTCTTCGCCAGCCGTCGGCCCACCGCCACGGACACCGAGTCTGCCGAGGCCGCGAGGGTCCTGAGCGGAACCTCGTAGGTTTTTCTGAGGACATACTCCGATCGGAGGTAGACGCCGACCAGGGCGAGCACCGCTACGGCGACAAGTGCGAGCGTTATGCGTTTGATCCAGATCACGAGAGTGTTGACGGGCGAACGTTTTATAGGCGCTCGACTCTACGCGACGCCGCCCGAAACTCCACGTTCTCTACCGCGTCCAGATGGGTTCTGCCCCATTTCGACCGCTCAGGTGACGCCCAACGCTTGATCTAACCGGCGCGGCGGCGAAGCCGACGTCCGCGTTGAGCGATTTATTATGGGCGCGTACGATCACTGGTACTTATTGGTACTTCATCGCGGTGCACGATGGCTCGGAACACCAGCATAACCTTGGGCAACCACTTCGACGACTTCATTTCACGACAGCTTGCTGACGGCAGGTTTGGTTCAGCCAGTGAGGTAGTGAGGGCCGGACTTCGATTGCTGGAGGACCGGGAGGCGAAGCAGAAAGCGCTTCGTTCGGCACTTCAGGAAGGCGAGAGAAGTGGCTTTGTGCCCTACTCGATGGATTCAGTGATCGCCGAACTTGATGGCGAAACAGGTGCCGAGTAAGCCATTCAGACTCTCCGGAAAGGCTCGACAGGACTTGCTGGAAATTGGACGGCATACCACTCGGAAATGGGGCCGTGCACAAAGAAACCATTACCTGCAGCAGTTAGATGAAGCCTTCATGCTGTTGGCTAAGAACCCGGCTATTGGTACGGAATGTGAGGACGTGCTGCAGGGCTACCGAAAATTCCAGCAAGGGTCTCATGTGATTTACTACAGGATCACTG
>NZ_CAXRDQ010000046.1:0-29104 GCF_964229365.1 Abyssibacter sp.
TGGATGCCGCCACCCTCAATCCGCTGGGCGCCACCGCGGTCGGCGGTGTCGAACGGTTGGCCGGGCAGGCCGGGGCCGCGCAGAACGTCGAGTCGCTGCGCGAGGCGGCGCTGGCGTTCGAATCGCTGTTCACCCAGATGATGCTGCAGTCGATGCGCGCGACCGAATTCGGTGACGACCTGACCGGCAACAGCGGCGGCATGTACCGCGACATGCTGGATCAGGAGGTGGCCAAGAGCATCAGCGCCGCCGGCGGGCTGGGGCTGGCGGACATGATGATCGAGCAGTTCCAGCGCCAGGCGGGCATGAGCGGTGTGCGCGCGGCGCTGCCGTTGTACACCGACGCCACCGCGCGTTCGCCGGCCGGCCAGGATGCCGGCTTCGAATCGCCCGAGGCTTTCGTCCAGACACTGGCGCCGATCATCGAGCGCGCCGCTGGCAAGCTGGGAGTGGACCCGCGCTTTGTCATGGCGCAGGCCGCGCTGGAAACCGGTTGGGGGCAGTCGATTCCGGCCGATGCCGGCGGACAGTCGAGCTTCAACCTGTTCGGCATCAAGGCGCAGAGCAGTCAGCGCAGCGTGGACGTGATGACGCATGAATACATCGGCGGACACCGGGTGAATCTGAACGACAGCTTCCGGGCCTACGACTCCTACGAGCAGAGCGTGGAGGACTATGTCGCCTTCCTGCAGGCGCAGCCACGTTATGCCACGGCGCTGGCGAACGCGGACGACGGTGGCCGCTACGCCGAATCGCTGCAGGCGGCCGGCTACGCCACCGACCCGGCTTATGCCGACAAGCTCAAGCGGATCGCCAACGGGCCGATGATGCAGTCATGGACCGCCGATCCGCCGCCTTCCGGCCCGCAGGGGGCCACCTTGAATCTACCGCCGCAGGCTGCGGCATCGGGCGCGTGACATGAGTGATCTATTCAGTATCGGCTCCTCGGCGCTGCTGTCCTACCGGCGGGCGCTGGATACCATCGGCCACAACGTCGCCAACGTGGACACCGTCGGTTACTCACGGCAGCAGGTGACCCTGTCGACCCGCACGCCGACCGCCACCGGTCAGGGCGTTTACGGCAATGGCGTGTACGCCAGCACGGTGACGCGCAGCGCCAGTGATCTGGTGCAGCAGCGTCTGGTCAGCGGTGCCAGCCAGGTCGGGTACTTCCAGATGCAAAGCGAACTGGCCGTGCGGCTGGATTCGCTGCTGTCCGACAGCAGCCTGTCGGTGGGGGCGGGCCTGGACGGTTTCTTCACCGCGGTGGAAGCCGTGGCGGCCGACCCGACCTCCACCGCGGCGCGCCAGTCGCTGCTGGCGGCGGGCGAGGATTTTGTCCGCCGGATCGGCACGCTGTCGCATCAATTCCAGGCGCTGGATGGCGAGCTGGCGTTCGAGTTTGAATCGGCTGTGGCATCGACGAATGGGCTGTCATCGCAGATCGCGGATCTGAACGAGCAGATTGCACTGGCGACGGGCCGGTCGGGCGGTAACCCGCCGAACGACTTGCTGGACCAGCGTGATGAGCTGATCCGTACGCTGGCCGGCGAGCTTGATATTCGCACCGTGATGTCCGACACCGGCGAGCTGAACGTATTCGCGCAGTCCGGCCAGGCGCTGGTGCTGGGAGCGCAGGCCTACTCGCTCACCGTGGTCGATGATCCTCTGGGCGGCAGCCTGCCGCAGCTGGGCATCGAAACCCAGGGCGGCGTGGTCAACATCAGCAATCAGGTCGGGGGCGGCCGGTTGGGCGGGATTCTCGCGGCCTCCGATGGCCTGAGCGCCACGCGGGGGCAACTCACCCAGCTGGCGCTCGGAATCACCGAGCAATTCAACGCCGTGCACGCCCAGGGCATGACGCCGGATGGCCAGGCCGGTGGGGCGGTGTTTTCATCGGCCAGCATTGGGGTGCAGGCGCACGCGGCGAATAGCGGCGGTGCCGGCCTGACCGTGAGCGTGGCCGATCCGGGAAACCTGCCGGGCCATGATCCGGAACTGCGGTTCGACGGCAGTCAATGGCTGCGCGTGGATGGTGGCACGGCCGTGGCCCTGTCCGGCGCTGGCACGGCCGATGATCCCCTGATGATCGATGGTTTGAGCGTGGTGGTCGGCGGCACGCCGGCAGCGAATGACCGCTTTCGTGTGGACCTGGGCAGTGCGCTCGGCGCGGTGCGCATGCAGCTAAGCGATCCCGATGGCATTGCCGCGGCCGGTGCCCTCAATGTCGAGGCCTCCGCCACCAATACCGGCACCCTCGCCGTTGATCAGGTCACGGCGGAGCAGGGCGATGCGGCGGGGTTCGGGGCGGCGGCCAGTCTTGTGTTCACGGCGCCTGATCAGGTTTCGATCGATGGCGGCGCCGCGGTCCCCTATGACGCACAGACCGGCGTACTGGTGAACGGTACCCGGCTGACATTCACCGGTACACCGGCCGCTGGTGACCGCTTTGATCTGTCGCCCACGGGAGCTGGCTCGGCGGACAACCGCGCTGCACAGGCGCTGGCCGATCTGGCCGGTTCCAGTTGGATGCGCGATGGTCTGGATCGCCCGGCAGATGCCGCGGCCCGGCTGGTCAGCACGGTGGGCAACCACGCCGCGACCGCCGAGGCGGCCTATGCGGGCGCCCAGACCATCCAGTCCGCCGATCTGGCGGAACAGGATGCGATTTCCGGCGTCAATTTGGATGAAGAGGCTGCCAATCTGATGCGCTTCGAGCAGGCCTACCAGGCCGCGGCGCAGGTGCTGTCGGTGGCCTCTGGGCTGTTCGACACCCTGTTGTCGGCGGTGAGGAGATAGACCATGCGCATTTCTACCCAGGCCTTTCAGACCCGAACCCTGGAGATGATCCAGCAGAAAACCGCCGAGATCGCCAAGACTCAGGCGCAGATCGCCTCCGGCGAACGCCTGACCCGCGCCGGCGATGACCCGGCTGCAGCGGCGCGCGGCGTGGCGCTGGATTCCGCGTTGGAGCAGATCGCGCGCTACCAGTCCAGCATCGGTCAGGTTCGCGAGCGCCTGATCGGCGAGGAGGCGGCGCTGGACGAGCTGACCGGGGTGCTCAACACGGTGCGTGAACTGACGATTCAGGGCGGCGGCGCCGCCATGGATGCCTCGACCGCGCAGTCGCTGGCCGAGCAGCTGCGCGCCCAGATTGACGCGGTGTACGGCATCGCGAACCGTCAGGATGCCGATGGCAATGCCCTGTTTGCCGGCACGCGACAAACCGGTCAGGCCTTTGCGGCGAGCGGTTCAGGCGCCAGCTACCTGGGCGACGCACAGACGCGGTCGATCCGCATCGGGCCGAATCAGTCGCTGGCCGATGGTCACACCGGGGGCGACGTGTTCATGGCCGTTCCGGCGGCGATGGCGGTGACCGCCGCCGCGGGCAACACCGGTACGGCTTCGCTTGGCCAGTTGGCGGTGGATACCGCCGCCAGCCCGGCCGGTCTGCCCTGGAGCGTCCGCTTCGAAGCCGGCAACTGGACAGTGGCCGACGAGGGCGGCAATACGCTGGGCAGCGGTGTCTATACCCCCGGCGAAAGCTTCACCGTGGACGGCGTGACGCTGGGTTTCGACGATCAGCCGGCCGACGGTGACAGCTTCGCGGTGCTGCCCGGTGGGCAGCAGGATGTGTTCGCCACGCTGGACCAGATCGCTGGAGCCCTGGCGGCTTTCGATGGCTCCTCGGCCAGTCGTGCGCAATTGACCACCGCGCTTTATCGCGGATTGGACAACGTGGAATCCGCCACCAAACACGTGATCGATCTGCGGGCGTCGGTAGGCAACGGCCTGCAAACGCTGGACCGGGCCGAGGATTCGCATGAAGGCGTCGCGGTGGAACTGATGGGCACGCTGTCGGACCTGCGCGACGTGGACATCGCCGAAGCCGCCAGCCGATTGTCGCTGCAGATCACCGCGCTGGAAGCCGCGCAGCAGACGCTGGTGAGGATGCAGGGGTTATCGCTGTTCAGGCTGTTATAGCGCCGCTTGAATCCGGGGGCATGGCAGGGCAACCATGGGGGAACGCGAATGGTGTTTCTGCCTCAGCCTGTGCGCTTGTCCACGCCCGCCATCACCGCCAAGCCCATCCCGGATGCGCTGTACAAGCCGTTCAAGGCGTCTGCGCAGGCCGGTCACCGCGGGATCAACCGCGAGCGAATCCATCGGCTAGAGGCCTCACTGACGCCACAGAACGTATCCGCGCGGTCGGTTATTGCGTCAGCGCGGTTGCTTCGTGACCGGGTGGATGCCGGGCGGCTTGATCCGATCGATTTCCAGCGAGCCAAGCGGGAAGGCCGCGGATAGTCGTCGTGGAGACCAACACGATCGCGTATCTGTATCGGCCGGCAGTCGAAACCCTGGACGCAGCGTTGCCGGATCTGGCTGTGGCAGCCCGGCAGTCCGTGGAAGCGGCGGCCTGAGGTCCGACCGGTAGCCGGTAGAATGAGCGGCTTTCCATGTTGACCCGTGATCGCGTGACCACCGACCAGCCCGCCGACCCCAAGCCCAATCCGCCCGAGAAACCCTTGCCCTTCGACTGTTGCGAAACGGGTTGTGATCCTTGCGTCTGGGACATGTACGCCGACCAGCAGCGGGCCTACGAGCGCGCGCTAACCGCTTGGCGGCAGCGAAACCCCGCCGCGGGCTGATCGCCGCACAGCTGGCTTAGGGTGTCGGCGTCGTGTCCGGTTCAGGCGCGGTGGCGTCCTGGGATCGAAAAATCTCCAGACGTCTCGCCGCGAAGGGCACTGCGTCCAGCAATTCGTCGATCCAGGCGAAATAGTTGTCGTGAATGCAGGTGGGAACCAGGGATTCGTCCTCGCACATCGCCGGTTTCTTGCCGTCCTGATTGCAGATGCCTTTGAGCTCCCGCCGCGTGAAGCAGGGCTTCTCATCGAGGTTTTCACTCTTCTGGAAGTGGACGTGCACGGTGGTTTCGGCGATCTCGATCCTGACCCAGACCTCGTGCTTGTCACGGATATTGTTGTAGGCGAGCAGCGCATCCGCCTGCTCGTCCACCCGCTCCCATTCCTCGATCACCAGCGCCAGCTTCACCGCATTTGCCAGCATGCGCGGTTCGACGGACTCAGCATAGTCGCGGCTGATGGTTTGCTGGAGGCGTTCTGGTGGTTTTGCGGTGGCCGCTGCGACCGCGGCGAGGCAAATCACGCCCAGGATCCATCTCGAATACATCATCAATCGTCATTGTTCAGTCATGAATCACCAGTCTAACGGCGATGGTGACCGGTGTGGCCAGCCCGCGATTGACCGGGCCTGCGCCTAGCCGCCAGTCGACGCCTGCACCCCCGGCAGCGCCGCCGCGCCGAGGCCGCCGAGCAGCCAGGCCGCAGCGATGGCCGCGCAGACCTTGAGGATTTGCTCGCTGCGTGAACTGCCGCCGTGGTCGTGGTGGTGAGCGTGGCCGCCGCCGCTTTGTTTGCCCGACCACCACAACCAGCCCAGCGCAGCGCTCACGGCGAGGAAGATCAGGTTCAGCACGAAGCCGTAGTTGAGCTTGAACAGGTCGCGTTGCTGCCCGCCGCCTGACCCGCTGCCGCTCTGGCCTTGCGGCAGCAGATCCAGTGCCATCAGCCCGTAGTGCATCGCCAGCGATACCACGACCAGCCCGGACAGCAGCATCACGAGGATGTAGAGCGCCATTTTCCAGCCGTAGTACTGGGCGTTGATGCGCAGTACGGGGAGCACGACCAGATCGGAAAAGATGAACGCCATGACCCCGGCGAAGCTGACGCCGCGCTCGTAGAGCAGGGCGGCGAGCGGGATATTGCCCATGGACCCGATGAACGTCGCAAAGGCTGCGAACGGGCCGATCAGGGTTTGTGCCAGCACGGCGCCGAAGCCCGGTTCGCTGCCGCTACCGGAACCCACGAACAGCGTTTCGAAAAAGGCATCCGGTACAAACGCGGCAATGATGCCGGCGATGGTGAAGCCGATCAGCACGTCCTTCCAGACCATCTGCCATTCCATGACATAGGACTGGCCGATCGCCTGCCAACCGTCGCGTGATTGCAGCTTGTCCCAGGCTGAGCGGACGGCATGGCCATCCTGTTGCTCGTCGCCGCCAAGACGCTCGCGAACACGTTCCACCAGGCGACGGGGCCGGGTGATCTTGATGAACAACCAGGCGAAGCCGATCAGCAGCAGGCCGCCGACATACTCGCCGACGACGAAGTGCCAGCTGAGGAACAGCGCGATGACGATGCCGAGTTCGATGACCAGGTTGGTCGAGGCGAGCAAAAACGCCATGGCCGGTGCCAGGCCCGCGCCTTTCTGGAACAGCGCTCGGGTGGTCGAAAGCGCGGCGAAACTGCAGGAACTGGAGATGAAGCCGAACGCCGTGCCCAGCAGCATGCTGCGAGGGCCTTCCTTGCCCATTAGCCGTTGCATGCGGGTTTGGGTGACCAGCACCTGGATCAGGCTGCTGATCAGGTAGCCGAGGGCAAAGGCCCAAAGCGCCATCCAGAAAAAGCCGGTGCTGGTGAGCGCAGCCTTGGCCCAGTTCTGCAGAAAACCGTCCATGTCGAACTCCAAGCTGCCGACATGTGCTGCGGATGCGTCCCTGCCTCCGCGTCTGAATTCACATGCGGTCTTATACCGACAAGACGGACGGGGCTGTGTTCCCGTCTGGTTTTATGGCGTGGTCGGTGGTTCGATCCAGACCGGCGCGGCGAAGGCCAGCGATTCGCCGTCGGGGTTGTTGACGCGCAGGTAGTACCAGCGCCGGGTGTCGCCACTGGTGACCGTGGTGCTGAGCTGTTCGGTCGCCGATTCCGCGATGACCTCGCCGGCACTCGTGACCAGCTGCAGGGTGCCCGCGAATGGCCCGCCGGCGGTATGTCGCACGCTGGCCGTGATCGGAACCGCGGTGCCGGGTTCGCATTGCAGTTCACTGCCCATCGGATGGTCGGCGGCCTGGAACGCGATCTCCAGATGCGTGCCGGCAACCTGGGCGTAGGTGCGGCGGGCGCTCCAGGCCTCACGAAAGGCGGCTTCGCTCAGATCGGTGGCCAGGGTCACCGTCTTGGCGAGGCCGTCGCCGCCCCAGTCCGTGCCGTGTTCGTCTTCCGAGCCGATCGGAGACAGCCGCCAGCCTCGGTCCAGCGCCGTGTGGAACGAGTCGACATAGCGGTCGCGACGGCCACCCCCGTTGTAGAGCTCCATGCCGAACATCTGCTCCACCACGGCCGGCACCAGCTCGAACTGGTACCAGTCGCAGCCCGGATCGTCGTCGGCCAGGCACTTGTCGGTGGGATGGTTGAAATGTGCGAGCCCGTCAGCGCCGCCGCCAAAAGGCACAGGCGCCGTGGCGCTACCGCCGGCGCCAACGGCATCCGGTGCACGGCTCAACCAGCTCCAGAAGGTCTCCAGCGTGGCGAAGTACCCGCCGTCGGTCTTGGCGTTGGAGAAGTTCTGCGAGAAGTAGACGTTGATGTGGCCGAAGCGGTCAGACGTCCACTCGAAGCCGCGGATCGCCAGAAAGTCGTCATCCGATGCGGCGGCAATCTGCTCGGCCGTCGCGCTCCACTTCGCCAGACTGTCAGTCCCGGCCGGCGTCAGGCAGGTTAGCAAGCCGTCCGGTGTGGTGAAGCAGTCGCTACCGACCGAGATGAAGACGCCCGCATCCAGCGTGTCGGAGTGATCCGATGCGCCGACGAACGAGTTGCCGCGTTCTTTGGCCTGCGCGAACACGTCTGCCGGCACGCTGAGGATGTCGCCATCCGAATAGCTTGTGTGCTCGTGCATCGTGCCCTCGAAGTACCGAAGGGCGGTGGTCGGTGTGCCGGCGTACGGCGCACAGGCCACGGTATCCGGGGGCTCGGTGGGCGTGTCGACAGGCGGGGCGGTGGATTCGGGTGTGGAACTGGTTCCACAACCTGCGCACAGCACCACGAGGCCGGCGACTGCCCAGCGGGTAGCGTGGTTCGGCATGGTTGATTTAGGGTGATTGCGAAGCCGCGAAAGCCTAATGCTGATGCGTGAAACGCGCGTGACAGCGGGACCGGTTTCGAAACTCAAACGCCGCTTTCGTCCAGGGTGATCGACACGTGCGTGCCGTCCTCGTCGTAGGACGGGCAGCCGCCCACAAATCGGTTGTACTCGGCTTCGACTTCCTGTGGTGTCAGCTCGTAGCCGTCGGCCGATGCGCCGAATGTCCAGGTGCCGGGCTCGGTGCCGAAGGAACAGGGCAGCACGCAGTTCAGCGCATTGCCGTCTAGGGTGATGTTGGTCGAGCGCCCGGCGGCGATCGATTCGGCGCTGATCGCGTCGCCATCGATGGCGAAGCCGGACAGCACGATCTCGCCGATGGTGGCATCGGTGGTGGTGCCGGACGCGTCGTCGATGTGCAGCACTTCGTCGTTCGCCAGGTTCACGCAGGCGCCGACGGTGCCGGAATCTTCACCCCCTTCGCAGCCGGTGACGAGCAGCGCGCCGCCGAACACGAGCGTCAGGGTGGTTCGATGAAAGAGGGTGCGTGGCATTCCGGGTGACAGCGTCGGAAGTGGATCAGCAGTTTAGCAGCGCCCGCCGCGGGGCTTGATGGGGCGAACCCGGTGAACGGGTTGGGATGCGGGCGGCGCACCGCGCACAATAGGCGCCCCCATCCCCAACCAAGGAACGCGCGTGAGCTCAGTCAAAGCCTATGCCGCTCAATCCGAAACCTCCGGTGTGCATCCTCACGACATCGAACGCCGTGCACTCCGGCCGGACGACGTGGCCATCGAGATCGACTATTGCGGCGTATGCCACACCGATATCCATTTCGCCGAGAACGACTGGGGCGGCACGATGTACCCCGTGGTGCCTGGGCACGAGATCATCGGGCGCGTCACGGCGGTCGGCGATCAGGTCAGCAAGCACCGCGTGGGTGATCAGGTGGGCGTGGGCTGTATTGTCGATTCCTGCCGTAGCTGCGAGCCCTGTCAGCGTGGTCTGGAGCAGTACTGCGATGCCGGCATGGTCAGCACGTATAACGGCATTGATCGGCATGACCAATCGGTGACCTACGGCGGCTACTCCGAAGCCGTGGTCGTGCATCAGGATTTCGTCCTGCAGATTCCCGACAAGCTGAGCCCCGCCGCCGCCGCGCCGATTTTGTGCGCCGGCATCACCACCTACTCGCCCTTGCGGCATTTCGGAGTCAAGGCGGGCGATCAGGTGGGCGTGATTGGCATGGGCGGCCTCGGGCACATGGGCGTCAAGTTCGCCAAGGCCATGGGCGCGGAGGTGACGATTTTTACGCGCTCTGAGAGCAAGCGGGCCGAGGCCAAGGCCCAGGGTGCGGATCACGTCATCATCTCGACCGATCCGGCACAGATGAAGGCCGCGCGCAGCCGATTCCACTACCTGCTGGACACGGTCCCGGTGCCGCACGACCTGAATCCCTATCTGAACTGCCTGAAGGTTGATGGCGTGCACATCATCGTCGGCCTCATGGAGCCGGTGGACCCACCATTGATGGCGGGCGCTCTGGTGCGCAAGCGTCGCGTGCTCGCAGGCTCGCTCATCGGCGGTATTCCCGAGACCCAGGAAGTGCTGGACTTCTGCGCCGAACACGGCATCGAATGTGACGTGGAAATGCTCGACATCCAGAACATCAACGAAGCCTATGCCCGTATGAAAAAGGGCGACGTGAAGTACCGCTTCGTCATCGACATGCAGTCTCTGAAGGCCGCCTAGGAAACATCTATGAGCAACAACATCACAGCTATTCCGTTCACCCAGATGGACGGAACGCAGGCCACGCTCGGCGACTACGCCGGCTCCGTCGTGTTGATCGTCAACGTCGCGTCCAAGTGTGGGCTCACCCCACAGTACGATGCGCTGGAAACGCTATACGAGGACAAGCGCGGCGAGGGACTCGTCGTGCTGGGCTTTCCGGCGAATAACTTCGCCGGGCAGGAACCCGGCACCAACGAGGAAATCGTCGCCTTCTGCAAAGGCCGGTTCGGGGTGCAGTTCCCGCTCGCGGAAAAGATCTCCGTCAAGGGGCCGGACATCCACCCGCTGTACTCGGCCCTCATCGAGGCGCAGCCAGCCGCCACCGCCAACGACCCCAGTGAGCTGATGGCCAAGCTGGACGAGCACGGGCTGGGGCCGGAATCTGCCAGCGACGTCGCCTGGAACTTCGAAAAATTTCTAGTGAATCGTAGCGGGGAGGTCGTCGGGCGTTTCGCACCCGATATTCCGCCGGAAGATGATCGCGTGCTGTCGGCGATCGACGCCGCTCTGAGCTAGCTGGTTCGGGTCGCGGCCGTGTTGGCCGTGGCCCGTTTCCACCCGCGCGTTCACGGGCCGTGGACGGTTCTGCGGTTCCGCAACCATTTCACCGTATCGGGGATATCCCAGCGCAGCGACAGCAGGTCGCAGGCCAGCAGCACGGTCAGAAAGTAGCGGTAGCCGGCTGCCAGCGTCACATCCGAAAAGAACAGCAGGGACGCGAGCACCCCGACGAGTGGTGTCCAGCACAGCACATGCGGGATCGCCATGGCGGTGGTGAAACCGCGGTCCCGCCACAGCGGAATGATGTTGAGCGCAATGCCTGCGATGGCGAGCGCGGCCACCAGCGCGGAGCCTGGATGCCCGAGAAAGGCGAGCGTGGCGAAGTTGACCGGTGCCAGGATCACGACGATCCAGATCCGTACGCGCAGCGGAAGGCACTGGAAGCTTCTCCACAAGGCCATCAAGAAACGCATGGGTTTTGGCAACACTCAGGTATGGGCGGGACGCCGACGGCTCGAATATACGCTCAGGGTCGTGACGGCCACCAGAATCAGTGCCATCCCCAAGACCTGCAGGCCGGCGAGCCCCTCGTCAAGGACCAGAACCCCGAACAACGATGCCGTGACCGGCTCGACCATTGCCACGATTGACGCGACGGCCGGCGCGGTGTGCTTCAGGCCGATGACATAGAGCACAAATGACAATCCGGCACCGAGCACGCCGAGACCCAGGAACAGCGGCCAGCGCGACGACGACAGCACAGCCGCGGTCTGGCCCGCATCGCCCGGCCAGATCAGTGCCACGCCCAGGACCAGGAAGGCGACGACCAGAATGGCCTGCGGGCTGCCATGCGGTGCAGCGAACTTGAGGCCGAAAATGAACACGGCGTACGACAGCCCCGAAAGCAGGCCGGCGCCAGCGCTGATTAGCGAAACGCCGCCACTCCGGATGTCGTAAACGTCCGTGAGCAGAACAACGCCCAGCAGCACCAGTGCGATGGCGGCCCACTTGAGCGGGCTCGGGCGTTCGAGCCTGAGCACGAACGAAGTCAGATAAACGAACACCGGCGCGCAGTACATCAGCGTGGCCGCCACCGCGACGCTACCTTCGGCAATACTCAGGAAGTAAAAGGCGAAATTGCCCGCCACGCCGAGGCCGGCCAGCGCAGACCAGCCCCAAAGCCGTGGATTGCTAAGGCCGCTGCCGCGCGGTCGCAGCGCCAGCCACAGAAGCACGCAGAGCAGGCCGATTGCGCCCCGGTAGAACGACACGACGAACGGGTCCCAGCCGTCGTCCATCAGGATGCCGCCAATGCCGCCCGACAGCCCCCAGCAGAGCGCCGCCAGCATCACCAGGGTTGTACTCGCGAGCCTCATGCCATTCCTTGTGACCGCCACGTCGGAAAATCGAATTGATCTGCCTTCGATCACGAGCCGACGCGGCCGTTCCAGATCGGCGCCGTTCGGCGGCACAATGCAGGTGATCGTGGCTGCTGGGTCAGCTGCCGCGACGCAGTGTCAGTGTCTCCGGCCCAGGTTACGCTGCGTGTCATGACCGACCATCGGGCACTATCCTGAAATTGCTGTCCTCCATGGACGGCTGGTCAGAACACCAAGGTGAATGAGAGGGTGTGATGCGACGATTGATGATGATGGTGCTGGTGCTGGCGGCTTTGCCCTTAGGCGCCTGTACCTATCGTTCGATCTACGAGGGTTCGGAATCCTGGCGTTCGGAGGATTGCGACAAGCTGGACGAGAGTCAGCGGGTCTCTTGCGAGGCGCAGGCCGAGATGTCGTATGAGGAGTACCAGCAGCTTCGCGAGGAGGAACTGCGGCCAGACTAGGCGCCGCCGCTGATCACCAGCGCAGCAGAATCGAGCCCCAGGTCATGCCGCCGCCAACGCCTTGCAGCATGACGTTTTGCCCTGTTTGCACCCGGCCATCGCGGACGGCGGTGTCCAGCGCGAGTGGCACTGAGGCGGCCGACGTATTGCCGTGGCGGGCGACCGTGGTGACGACCTGGCTCATCGGCAGTTTCATGCGATCGGCCGTGGCGTTGATGATGCGCATGTTGGCCTGGTGTGGGATGAGCCAGTCCAGCTCATCGGCGCTCATGCTGTTGTGGCTCAGGGCTTCCTGGGCGCATTCGCCGAGCACGCGAACGGCCAGCTTGAAGACGGCCTGGCCGTCCATTTCCAGATAGGGGTTGCCGCGAACCTTGCCTTCGGCGATGCCGCCGGTCACCCGGAGAATGTGGGCGTAGCTGCCATCGGCATGCAGGTGGCTGGAGTAGATGCCCGGCTCGTCGCTTTGCTGGATCACGACCGCGCCGGCGCCGTCACCGAACAGCACACAGGTGCGGCGGTCGTTCCAGTCGAGCAGGCGCGAGAAGACCTCGGCTCCGACGACCAGCGCGCATTTGTGCGCGCCGCTGGCGACCATCTTGTCGGCCGTGGCCAGCGCGTAGATGAAGCCGGTGCATACGGCCTGGACGTCGAATGCCGCGCCCTGTTTGACGCCGAGCTTGGCTTGGAGAATGCAGGCGGTGGACGGAAACACCATGTCCGACGTGGTCGTGGCGACGATGATCAGGTCGATATCGTCGGTGGTGACGCCGGCGGATTCCATCGCGCGTTCGGCCGCACGCAGGGCGAGATCGCTGGTGGATTCATGGTCGGCGGCCACATGTCGGGCCTCGATGCCGGTACGCGAGACGATCCAGGCATCGTTGGTGTCGATGCGGGATTCCAGCTCGGTGTTGGTGACGATGCGTTCCGGCAGGTCGCTTCCGGTGCCGGTGATGCGGGAATAGCGCAACGCGTGTGTCCTGAAGTCGAATGGCGGGCCGGCCAGGGGCGCTAGCAGGCAGTGGGCATAGTGAACGGTTTAGGGCGTGGTTGCCACGCTCTGGTTACGAAGCTCGAGGTAGCGTTCGATGTCGTCGGTGAACTTGCGCCGCGTTGCGGTTTGCTCTTCTTCGAGCCCGCTCACGCTGCGCAAGCTGTTGACGAGGCTGGATTCGTATTCGGCGATCTGCTTGTTCAGTTTTTCGGGTATTTCGCGATTTGCGTCGGCGGCTTTCTTGCGCCGCGCAATCAGTGTGGTGAGGGTCTTCTCGGTGTCGGCGACATTCTTGCGCGCGAGTTCCAAGCGGGAGCCGAGTAGATTAAGCCGGTCGTCACGCACCGCCATGAGATCGGCCACGCTGTTGTAGGACGAGAGCAGGTATCGGTCGTAGCGTGCCTGCTCTTCGACGCGTTTGACCTCGAGCGCGGCCGCATCAGCAGCGGCTTGTTCCGCGGCGACCTCTTCGACGGTTTTTTCTCGCTCTTTCACGTCCACGACCACGCCGCGTTCGTTGATCTCGGCGCGCTCCGTCTTGGCGTATCGGGGTGGGATGCGATCGCCGTAATGGATCTGACCATTCTCGTCGACCCAGCGGTAAACCTTTTTCTGCGCCAGGCCGGTGCTGGCCACGCCAAGCAATAGCAACAATGTGAGCCATCGGGTCATGCCAGTCTCCGGTCGCGTTCTGCGTATCAGCACATTTCGCTAGTTGGTATCGGCTGTCTATCGGGCGCCAGAAAGCTGCTCCGCGCATCGGGTGAAAACAGTCGTGCTTCGGAATAGTGGGTGAGCATGATCCGGCTGTCGCGCAAGCGTGGGTTTGCAGCGAGAAACGCGGCCGCCGATCGGCTCGGCGGTGACTGCGCCATGAAGTGGTGAACGGCCAGCATCCAAGCGCGGGTTAGCGTCACGTGAAATTTGTCTGCGGGCAGGCCGTGGCGGGCGAGGTAGCCGCGGATGGCCTGAACGATTCGCTCTTGGGCGCTGTTGACCGGCTGCTCGCAGAGATAGATGTAGGCCAGCCGGATATGGGCAGCGTGGTCGAAGGCGTCGGTGGGCCAGTCACCCGACTCGAAAGCCGTGCGGAATTTGCGATCCGCCGCTGACACCTGATGCGCTGAATGCTGTTGGATGTGTTGCTCCCCCGCCATGCGCGCTAACTCGCTTTGGCCGCACCTGCGCCATATTCTCCGAGATGACGGCGAATCGCATCCGCCGCGCCGGGCTGGCTGGTCTCGATGGTGTTGGCCACGTCGGCTGCGGTGAACAGTGATTGCACGCCGATCTGCTCATGATCCGCCAGGCTGGCCAGCGGCGAGCGACCGTCCGGGCCGGCTTCCTGCCGGTCCAGGGCGACGACTGCCAGGACGGGCTGCCCGCCGGCGGCACGCACCATCTCAATGGCCTGACGAATCGCGGTGCCGGCCGTGACGACATCGTCGACCAGCGCGATGCGGCCGGTGACGGGGGCGCCCACCAGGTTGCCGCCCTCGCCGTGGCTCTTGGCTTCCTTGCGGTTGTAGGCAAAGGCCACGGAGCGGCCGCGGCGCGCCATGACCACGGCAATGGCCGCAACCAGCGGTATGCCCTTGTACGCCGGGCCGAAGAGCACGTCGAACTCCGTGTCGATCAGCAGATCGGCATAGGCTTCGGCCGCCTGCATCAGCGCCGCGCCGTTATCCAGCGCGCCGAAATTGAAGAAGTAGGGGCTCGGTCGCCCCGACTTCAGCGTGAACTCGCCCAGCTTGAGGGCGCCGCGCTCCAGCGCGGTGTGAATCAGGGTTTGGGCGGCGGGGGTCATGATCGGGTCGTAGCCGGTGCAAAGCTGAGCTTCTATGATAACCAGTGTTTCCCTTATCCATTCCCAACGCGCAGAACGCCATCGCGATGACGGACGGCGCTCGACGTGTCCAGACCCTCATACTCCATGCGCATCATTTCGCTGAACGCCAACGGCATCCGTGCCGCGTCCCGCAAGGGCTTTTTCGACTGGCTGCCGAAGCAGAACGCGGATGCCGTCTGCATTCAGGAGACCAAAGCGAAGATCAATCAGCTGGATGCGAGCTTCTTTCCGGAGGGTTGGCACGCCTATTACTGCGATGCGAACAAGCCGGGTTACAGCGGCGTGGCCTTGTATACGCCGCACCAGCCGGACACGGTGCACTGGGGCTTGGGATTCGATGAATTTGACGCCGAGGGCCGGGCCATCGAGGCGCGCTTCGGCAATCTGTCCATCGTGTCGCTTTATCTGCCCAGCGGCTCGTCGGGTGATCACCGGCAAGAATCCAAGTGGCGCTTTCTGAATCTTTATTTGCCGCGGCTGAAAGCGATGATGGCCGATGGGCGCGATTACGTGCTCTGCGGTGACTGGAACATCGCGCACCGGAACATCGATCTGAAAAACTGGAAGTCCAACCAGAAGAATTCCGGCTTCCTGCCGGAAGAGCGTGCCTGGCTGGATACCCTGTTTGACGATGTCGGCTGGGTGGATGCGTTTCGGGTCGTGAACCAGCAGGAGGACCAGTACACCTGGTGGTCGAATCGAGGCCAAGCCTGGGCGAAGAACGTGGGCTGGCGCATCGATTACCAGATGGTCACGCCGAGCCTGAAGCAGGCCATCCGCTCCACGGCGGTCTACAAGGACGAGCGCTTTTCCGATCACGCGCCGCTGACCATCGACTACGACTGGTCGATCCGGTGACGGGGGCTGCCGAACCTCGCCGCGGCTGGCTGGCCGCGCTGGCGGTTTATCGCAACCCGCGGGTGATCGGCATGGCGTTTCTCGGTTTTTCTGCCGGGTTGCCGTTTCTGCTGGTGTTTTCCACGCTGTCGGCCTGGCTACGGGACGAGGGCGTGAGCCGCACGGCCATCGGCTTTTTCTCCTGGGTGGGCATCACCTATTCAATCAAGGTGTTCTGGGCGCCCATCGTGGATCGGCTGCCGGTGCCTGGGCTGACCACCGTGCTCGGTCAGCGCCGAGGCTGGATGTTGCTGGCGCAGATCGGAATCGCGGTGGGCCTGGTCGGCATGTCCATGGTCGATCCGCAGGCCTCGCTGGCCTGGGTGGCGTGGCTGGCGTTGTTGGTGGCGTTTTCGTCGGCCACACAGGACATCGCCATCGATGTCTATCGCATCGAGGCCGTGCGCCGCGAAATCCAGGCCGCGATGGCGGCGACCTACATCTTCGGCTACCGGGTGGCGCTGCTCGTGGCCGGTGCTGGCGCGTTCTATGTCGCTGACTTCGGTTCCTGGACGCTGGCCTATCAGGTCATGGCTGCCTTCGTCGGCGTCGGCATCATCACCACGCTTTGCATCGCCGAGCCGGAGCGGCAGGTGGATCGTGTGACCGAGATTCTCGAAGCACGCATGGGTGGCGCCGTGGTCGGCTCGCAGGCGCCGTCGCGACTGCGACAGGCGGTGACCTGGTTTGCCGGCGCGGTGGTCGGGCCGTTCGTGGATTTCTTCCGCCGCAACGGCTGGCTGGCGCTGACGATTCTGTTGCTGGTGGCGATCTACCGCGTGTCCGACATCACCATGGGCGTGATGGCGAATCCGTTCTATCTGGACCTGGGCTTCTCCAAGTCCGAAATCGCCAGCGTGACCAAGGTCTTCGGCTTTTTCATGACCATCGCCGGCTCGTTTCTCGGTGGTGTGCTGGTGGCGCGTTACGGGCTGGGCGGCCCGCTCGTGGCCGGCGCGGCGCTGGTCGCGGCGACGAATCTGCTGTTCGCGTTGCTCGCCGGCATCGGGCCGGATCTGCAGTGGCTGGTGGTGGTGATCTCGGCAGATAACCTGGCGGGCGGACTGTCGAATGTCGTGTTCATTGCCTGGCTGTCCAGCCTGACCAGCACGGCGTATACCGCGACGCAATACGCGCTGTTTTCCTCGCTGATGACCTTGCCGGGCAAGATTGTCGGTGGCTTCTCGGGCATCGTCGTCGATGCCTCCGGCTATGCGCCGTTCTTTCTCTATGCGGCGGTGATCGGCACGCCTGCCATCATGCTGTCGATCTACATGTGGTGGCGGAGTCGGCGCGAGCGACCGGAGGGAGATGCGACGGCGGAGGAGGCGGCAGCGTGAGGCGATTGTGCAGGCTGGCGGAACTGCCGGACCCCGGCAGCGCGCGCTTCGAAATGCCCGAGCACCCCTACGGTTATTCGCTATGCGTCGTGCATTCGAACGGGCAGGTCCATGCCTACCTGAACAGTTGCCCGCACACGGATTCGCCGATGGATTGGACGCCGGGTGACTTTCTGAGCAGCGACCGGCAGTACATCCAGTGCTCGTTGCATGGCGCATTGTTCGAGGTGGACGGGGGGCGCTGCGTGGCCGGACCCTGCCGCGGGGACCGCCTGACACCCGTGCAGGTTTATGTTGAGAACGGCCTGTTGATGCTGGGCGAGTCGTTCGATTGAAGCGACATCGCAGGAGAGACGAATGAGTGAAAATACCTACAGCAGCTACCTGCACCTGGACCAGCTGCTTTCGGCGCAGGACTGCGCCACCGAGGCGGATAGCGAGCTGTTGTTTCTGACGATTCATCAGGCCAAGGAGCTTTGGTTCAAACTGATGATTCATGAGCTCGAAGGTGCCCGGCGCGCGTTGTATGCCGGCGACGAGATGCGGGCTTACAAGATTCTGTCGCGGGTGCATCAGATCCAGCTGGTGCAGATCCGAACCTGGGACGTGCTCTCGACGCTGTCGCCCACCGAGTTTCAGGTGTTTCGCGAAAGCGTGGGCCGTGACGGCGCCTCCGGATTCCAGTCAGTCCAGAATCGCGAGATCGAGTTCCTGCTGGGCGAAAAGCAGCGCATTCGCAGCTTCGACACCGGCGAGTCGGTTCGCGAGGTCGACGTGATCGCGATGCATCGCGACCCGGCCGTGCAGGAAAGGCTCACCCGGCGTTGCGCCGAGCCCAGCATCTACGACGCGGCAATTCATCTGCTGTCACAGCGGTTTCCGCAATCCGGCATCGCGCCGCGCCCGGAGCAGGGCGGCGACTACAGCGATGGGCGCGCAAGCGATCCGGCCGTGTTCGCGACCTGGAAACGGATTTACGACGATCAGGGCGAATACATGTCGCTGTTCCAGCTGGGCGAGCGCCTGGTCGATCTGGAAGACGCTTTCCGGCGCTGGCGCTTCCGGCACCTGACCACGGTGGCGCGGGTTATCGGCCGCTCCACCGGGACCGGTGGCTCGGCCGGGTTGCGGTATCTGCAACAGACCGCCATCGAAGGCATGGAGGATTTTCTGTTCCCTGAACTGTGGCAGGTGCGCAACGCGATCTTCGAGGGGCAGTGACCGCGCCGTCCCGATCAGCCGCTAACGTGGGTCAATGAAACGTTACATCGTGCAATGTAACGTTCCGGATAATTCTGGCATAGTTCACGGCCCGGGTTTGCTCCATGCAATCCGGTCAAAACGCATGGATGGAGGCGAAAGACACCATGAAGACAACGACTGTTGACGTACTCGTCATCGGGGCCGGCCTGTCCGGTATCGGCATGGCTTGCCACGTGGCCAAGGAGTGCCCGAGCATGAGCCTTGCGATTGTCGAGCGCAGGCAACGGCTGGGCGGCACCTGGGATCTGTTCCGTTATCCCGGCATTCGGTCCGATTCCGACATGTTCAGCTTTGGATACAAGTTCCGGCCCTGGCACGCGCTCAAGGTGCTGGCCGATGGTCCGTCGATTCGCGAATACATCGGAGAGACGGCGCGCGAATACGGCGTCGAGGACCACATCCACTACGGTCTCAAGACGGTGCGCGCGAACTGGAACAGCGCGCGGCGCCGCTGGCTTGTGACCGCGACGAACGAAGCGGCCGGCGAAGACGAGCAGTTCGAGTGCCGGTTCCTGATTCCCTGCACCGGGTACTACAACTACGACCACGGTCACATGCCGGACTTTCCGGGCGCCGACGCGTTCAAGGGTCAGCTCATCCATCCACAGCACTGGCCGGAGGATCTGGACTACACCGGCAAGCAGGTGGTGGTCATCGGCAGCGGCGCAACATCGGTGACCCTGGTGCCAGCAATGGCCGGCAAGGCGGCGCATGTGACGATGTTGCAGCGGTCGCCCAGCTACATTTTCAGCGTTCCCGGTTTCGACAAGCTATCCGAGACCCTGGGCAAGGTGCTGCCGTCTTCGGTCGTCTACGGCATGGCGCGCAAGCGGAATATTGTCCTCCAGCGCCTGATCTACAAGGCGGCGAAACGCTGGCCGGCGGCCACGCGCAAGATGCTGCTGTCCGGCGTCAGGCGCAAGCTCGGAAAGAACGTCGACATGTCGCATTTCGAGCCCAGCTACAACCCCTGGGATGAGCGCCTGTGCGCGGTACCGGATGGTGATCTGTTCGACACCCTACGCAGGGGCGATGCCTCGATTGTCACCGACCATATCGAGACCTTCACCGAATCCGGCATCCGGCTGAAATCCGGTCGCGAGCTGGAAGCCGACATCATCATCTCGGCCACCGGCCTGGAACTGCAGATGCTCGGCGGCATGGACTTGCAGATCGATGGCGAGAGCAAATCGGCCAGCGAGCGCATGACGTACAAGGGTGTAATGGTCGAGGACGTGCCGAATTTCGGCTACATCTTCGGCTACATCAACGCACCGTGGACGCTGAAGGCGGATCTCGCGGCCGAGTACCTGTGCCGGTTGCTGCGTCACATGGACAGCAACAACTATGAGGTGGTCGCGGCCCACGATGACGACGGCGTTCGCGTGCCCGGCGAGTCGATCATGGACGAACTGGCCTCAGGCTACGTGCGTCGGGGCGCACAGGGTTTGCCGCGCCAGGGAACGAGGCTGCCGTGGCGGGTGTTGCATAACTACGAGCGTGACTGCGACATGCTGCTGAAGGACCCTATCGAAGATGGCGTGCTGCGGTTCGAGGCCGCGGGCACCGTGCAGGCGGGCGAGACGGCGGCGGCTGCCTGATCGGTGTGGCTCAGCGCCACCGCGCCTGGCGGTAGCTGGCCGGGGATTCTCCGGTCCAGCGCTTGAAGGCATGAATGAAGCTGGCCGCGTCGGAATAGCCGAGGCGGCTGGCGACTTCATCGAGCTTCAGTTGCGCGGTGGTCAACAGCTCTTCAGCCAGCGCGCGACGCACCTCGTCACTCAAGCTGCGGAACGAGGTGCCTTCTTCCATCAGCTTGCGCCGCAGCGTTCTTGGTGAGAGATGCAATTCGCCTGCGATGGCAGTGCAATCCGGCATGCGGTGTGGCGACCGCAACAGCCGATCTCTTACCTGCATCGATAGTCCCTGGCGAGCCTGCTTGCGTTGCATCAGGCGGCGGCAGTGGTCCTCGCAGGCGCGGGCAATCAGGGCATCGCCCCGTGGCAAGGGTGTGTCGAGAAACCCAGGCTGAAAAACAACCCGATGCCGCGGCTGATCGAAGCAGGGCCTGACGCCGCAGATCGGTTCAAAGGCCCGTGCATACGCGGGTTGTGGCATTGCGAAATCAACGCGCTGAAACGGACGGGCGCCGGGCATGATCTCGGTGATGGCATTTGCCATCGCGGCAAAGTCGCGCTCCAACACGAAGCGCCGCACCGCGGCAGGCACGTGGGCATCGTCCAGCGTCAGCAGCCCCGTGGCATCGTGCACCGCCAAGTCGAAGCGGACGAACGCAAAGCTGAGATCGAGATAACTCAGGGCGATAGCCGCCAGAGCGCGAGGTGTCGGGCTGGTGGCCAGCGCGAAGCCCCAGACGCCGTAGATGCCGAGGTGATACCGCGCGCCGGCTTCCAGACCCAGCGCTGGCACATCGGGGAGGGCGGCAACGAGATTGCCGATCACCCGCAATTCCTGTTCAGGCGTGATGTCCCGGTGCGGTGCCGCAATGTCGGCGGCCGTGAGCCCGGTTGATGCGAGACAGTCTTCGGCGTCCAGGCCATGGTCTGCCGCAAGCCGCACCAGCAACTGGACACTGACGATGCTGCGCGTGATTGAACGTGGCAACTCGCCATGGCTGGGCATGGGCGTGCCGGTCTGCGGGATCGTCATCGATCCTCCGTGTCTCCTCGAACAGCGGTTGTTCAACCCGCTTTGCCCGCAATCTACGCGGGCGACGAGGCCGCGGTCCACTTCATAAGCTGCGGCGGTCGCCCTCATCGCGCAGGGAGAACGGGGTGAAATGCGTGTCGATGTCGTAGGTATCCAACTGCTCGGAGCGCTTCAACCAGCCCACCGCCACGTAGGTGAGCGGGGTGAGCACGACTTCCACCGCCACCTTGAACACGAAATTGAAGAGCATCACGACGAGCAGGGTGTCGGTCTCCCAGAGCCCGTAGAACGCCAGCGGATAGAAGATCAGCGAATCGATGCCCTGCCCGAACACGGTGGAGCCGATGGTGCGGGTCCATAGCCAGCGGCCACCCGTCCAGATTTTCATCCGCGCGAGTACGTAAGAGTTCACGAAATCGCCGACCCAGTACGCCAGGATGCTGGCCGCGACTATTCGGCCGGTCGATCCGAACACCACCTCCAGGGCGGGCTGTAGCTGGGCGTTGTACGGTGTGTCCGCTGCGGGCATATGCAGGACAACCCAGGCCATGAGGCTGGCGAAAATCATTGCCGCGAATCCGGCCCAGATGGCGCGCCTCGCTCGGGCATAACCATAAACCTCGGTGAGAATGTCGCCGAAGATGTAGCTGATCGGAAAGAACAGGTTGCCGGCACCGAAGCTGACCAGCCCGACGATCGGCAGTGTCACAGCACAGACCTTGGCGGGGCCGATCAGGTTCGAGCAAAGCAGGACCGCCACCATGCCGACGAGGCAGAAATCGTAGTAGCGAAACGCGGTGATCTGTTGCGGACGATGCGTCACGGAGCGGCCCCTGAAACCCTGCGGCCAAGAGTGCGTCGCTACGGTCGTCCCGTCCAACCCCGCAGAACCCGTGGCCGGTTTCATTACGCGCAGGGTCATGTCCGAAAACGGCGAGTCTTTCTGATCGGGCCGGACTAGACTGCCGCCATGACCTTGGAACCCGACATCTGCTACGCGGCGATGCAGGCGCGCGACAGCCGTTTCGACGGCGAGTTTTTTGTCGGCGTGTCCAGCACCGGGATCTTCTGCCGGCCGGTTTGCACCGTGCGCCTTCCGCACCGTGACCGCTGCACTTACTACGCCAATGCCGCGTCCGCCGAAGCGGCCGGGTATCGCCCGTGTTTGCGGTGTCGGCCGGAGCTGGCGCCCGGCTCGTCCAGGGTCGATGCCGTGTCCCGGACCGCGGCCCGGGTTTTCGCACGCATTGATGCTGGCGCGTTGACCGATGACAGCCTCGATGCCCTGGCCGCGGAGTTCGATCTGAGCGCGCGTCAGCTGCGGCGGGTGGTCGAGCAGGAGTATGGCGTCTCACCGGTGCAGCTGGCACAGACGCGTCGCCTGTTATTGGCAAAGCAGTTGATTGCCGACACGCAGCTGCCGATGGCCGACGTTGCGTTCGCCGCAGGCTTCTCCAGCGTGCGCCGATTCAACCACCTGTTTCGCAGTCGCTATGGCATGAATCCGACCGCAATGCGTCGAGGCACAGCGGCCGCCGAGGCCGGGCGCGTGGTGCTCAAGCTCGGCTATCGACCGCCGTTGCACTGGGAGGGGCTGGCGGGCTTTCTGTCGAGCCGGGGCGCCACGGTTGTGGAACGCGTCGACCGGGGCGTTTATCGGCGCACGGTGCAGGTGGGCGAGACGACAGGCTGGCTGCAGGCCGAGCCCGATACCGGCAAGCACCAACTGAGGCTCACGGTGTCGGAGTCGCTGGTTCCGATGCTGCGACATCTGCTCGCCGGCGTCCGCCACCTGTTCGACCTGAACGCAAGCCCGGCGGCGATCGATGCTTATCTAGGCCAGGATGCGCTGATGGCCGGTTTCGTCCAACGGGCGCCGGGGTTGCGGATTCCTGGCGCGCTGGATGGGTTCGAGGTGGCGTTGCGGGCCATTCTCGGGCAACAGATCTCGGTCAAGGCGGCCACCACCGTGTTCGGGCGGTTCGCGCAGACATTCGGCCGCCCGGTGGATACGCCGTGGCCAGAGCTAAGCCGCGCGGCCCCGACGGCCGAGGTGTTGGCGCAGGCGCCCCTGCAGCAGATCATCGACCAGGGGATGACGCAGCGCCGGGCGCAGACCGTCCAGACCCTGGCGCGATGCGTGGCGGACGGCGAGATCGTGCTCACCCCGAGCGCCGATGTGGCCGCGACGCAAGTAGCTCTGCTGGCCTTGCCCGGCATCGGCCCGTGGACAGTTCAATACCTGACCATGCGGGCGCTGGGCCAACCGGATGCCCTGCCGGCCAGCGACCTTGGTTTGATGCGAGCCGCTGCCTGCGACAAACCGGCTGAGTTATTGGCCAGGGCAGAGGCCTGGAGACCCTGGCGCAGCTACGCCGCCATGCATCTGTGGCAATCACTGACGCGACCGGACTAGGGGGGCAGCAATGTCTCGATACCAAACTCAAATGGACAGCCCGATCGGGCCACTGACATTGATCAGCGATGGCGCCTCGCTGTGCGGCGTGTCCATGGATGGACCGCAGCGGCTTGCCATGACGGCCGATCGCATGGCCGCAGAAGATGATGTGCTTGCCGAAACACGGCGTCAGCTCACCGAATACTTCGCCGGTACGCGAACGACGTTCGACGTGCCGCTGGCCGGGGCGGGGACCGCGTTCCAGCAAACAGTCTGGGCAGCGTTATGCGGCATCGCCTTCGGCTGCACCGAATCCTATGGCGGTCTGGCGAGCCGGATCGGATCACCCACGGCATCGCGGGCGGTCGGCATGGCGAACGGTCGCAATCCGATCGCGATCATCGTGCCCTGTCATCGCGTGATCGGAGCGAACGGACGGTTGACCGGTTATGCCGGCGGCTTGGAGCGCAAGCAATGGTTGCTCGCACACGAAGCGCGCATTGCGGGGCTGCGGTTGTCCTGAGCCGAACCGAGCGTGTCATCAGTAGCCTTCTTCCTGTTGATGTCGCGCCGTCAGCACGGTCACCGTGGTGTCGTCTTGGATTCGGCGGTGTTCGATCTGCCTGTCGACCGCGTCCTCGACAAAGCTGCTCGGCGTTTCGCCCTCGCGAAGCGCGTTCTCGGCGTTCTCGTGTCACTTCCGGGTGACACGGAGCGACGGAGTAGTTGCAGTTTTCGTCCAAGGCTCCTGCTGCATTGCATATGCGATGCAAGCTGCGCAGTCAGAGGAACTGGGGCAAGTCTGGTTGCCCGATGGCCGTTCGAATCGATCGCTTGGCCGGTTCTGTCATTTCATCCCATGAGCGTCCCGGCGTAGGATCCAGGCCGTTGCCATGGATATCGGCGACAGCAGACGGCCATCAATACCAACACAAGGCCGTCAGGAGGAGACGACATGACGGCGAACGTACGACGTGACCCGCGCTGGATCGCCATGCTCGGCCTGACGCTGAGCATGCTGGCCGGCTGTGCTGGCGATTATGCCGGCGAGGCGGACGACAACACCGCGGTGGATGACACCCCAGCGGGTGGCGATCACTTTCTGACACAGGTTCAGCCTCGACTCGATTTCTGCCGCACCTGCCATATTCCCGGTGGTGTGGCTGACACCGAGGATGGCCATCGTTTCCTGCTGGGTGCGAATGCCGCAGGCGATCGCGATCGCGTGTACGACGCCTGGCAGGCGCTGGGCGAGGGCGTCGAATCCAATCTGCTGCTGATCGAGCCATCCATGCCGGCCGAACCGCATAGCGGCGGCAAGCCCTGGCCGCAGGGCGGCCTTGCCTACGAGGCGATGAAAGTCCTGCTGCAGTGTTTTGAGCAGGGTAGCGACTGCATTACCAACGAAGATCAGATTCCGGTTCAGGAACGGGCGCTGCTCGGTAGCAAGCGCGCGGCACACGCCTGGCAGACGTTCTGCGCGGATCAAGCGGATTCCGCCACGTTGCCGCCGGACCCACGCTCGCAGATTCTGCCCGGCGTGAACGAGGGCAAGGCGGTTTATTTCAACGCCTTCTGGGAGGACTGCCATGTCAATGCGCCGGTGGCTGAACAGGCACCCCGGACCTGCGGGGAGTACCGGGCACGACGCGATCGGGGGTATCAGTTTTTGACTGACGAACTGCCGTCGCTGGCGATGTCTGCGGAAGAATTCAACGCCACGTGGCAAGCATGGGGTCTGGACGAGCGCCCGGAGAATTTCGACGAGCTCTACGGCCTGCGCTACGGATTGAACCCGGCGTCGTTCGACAACCCTTATCCGCTGCCCGGCGAGGACCCGAACGCCACGAATGGCGGCTCCGGCCAGCTGCCGTTGGGAATGCGTCAGCTCAAGGATGACGATGGAAGCTGGACCGGTGAAATCGGTACGGCCGCCTGCTTTCTCTGCCACGGCGGGGAGCTGGACGGCGCCGACGGCGGCGCGTCACTGGGGCTGGCAAGCCTTGGGCTGGGTAACAACAACTACGATCCGATGATGATCGGCCGCGATGGCATGCCGTGGGCGCAGGCCGAATATGTTGCCGATGTACTGCCGCCGCTGGACGTGAACACCCTGTTCAACATCGGCATCAAACAGCGGGGACAGAACAATGCCGTCGGCGCCTTCGAGTTTCTGGTGACGGTGCTGGATTCGGACAATCTCGGACTCAATCCGAATCCCTTGAAATTCGTCACCATTAACGGTGCCCAGGGTGTGCTGGACGTGTCGCATCCGTTGGCCCACACGCAGGACACGCCGCCGTGGTGGAACATGAGCGTGCGGCCGCGCAAGTTCTTCGATGCCGGTGTATCCAATGACTCCACCCGCATCATCATGGCCGCTGGCCCCGGCGAGATCGGTGATCTGTTCTCCGCCGATGGCGCTCCCTACCGCGAGCGGATCGAGCAGTGGGATCAGGACCTGGAGGCCTTTTTCCTGTCCCGTCGCTCGCCCGAATGGCCGCGCGAGATTGATGCCGCGTTGGCCGAGCAGGGGGCGGTGCTGTTTCACGCCAAGGATTTGTGGGCGGAAGCCGGAAACGCCGACGCCCCAAGGCCTCATGGCGGCAATGGGTCCTGCGCCTCCTGTCACGGTGCTTATGCGCCGCGTTACGTGCACGATCCGGCGTACCTGGCCGACCCGGCCTGGGAAGGCATCGGTGCGCATATCGCCCCGCTGGAGGTGATCGGCACCGATCGGGCGCGTGCGGACATGCTCACGCCAACGCTGCGCGAGCGCTGGGACATGACCTATTGGGGGTATCCCGAAGGCGTGCCGGGTTATGTGCCACCCGAGGACAAGGACCCGCTGACGGAGGTCGCCGACGACATGTATCTCGAACGACCGGTGGGGCTTTGCGGCTGGGAGAAATCGGTGATCGGCTATCAGGCGCCACCGCTTTACGGTGTCTGGGCGACGGCACCGTATCTGCACAATGGGTCCGTGCCGACGCTGGAGCAGGTGCTGGATTCGGCTTCCCGCCCCGACATCTGGCAGCGGCAGCTGCGCCGCGACGGCCCTGTCGTGGGTTTCGATCAGTCGCTGGATCGCGCCTATGATTTCCAGGCCACTGGCTGGAAACATACGGTGCTGGGTTGCAGCGACATACCCGGCACCGCCGTGCTGAACTGCAACCCGCTGAATGATCAGGGGCCGTCGCTTTCGCAACTGACCCAGAACCTGCTCAACAGTACGATTAGCTGGGCCGGATTACTCAGCCTGCCGGACCCGACTCCCGGGGCATTCGACAAGCGGCTGGTCTACGACACGCGGATTCTGGGCAATGACAACGGCGGCCACAGCTTCAGCGACGTGCTGACCGAGCCAGAGCGTCGAGCCATCATCGAGTACCTGAAGACCTTGTAGATTCTGATGCCGGACCGTCGCCCGTGATCCGGAAGCCGGGTGACGGTCATCGACACGACCCTGAAATATGGACATGCGATGCTGGCCGGCTTGGCAATCGCAATGAGTCTGTTCGCATGGCACCCCCGCTGAATCGTCGTGAATTTCTTCGAACTGTCGCCGTGTCGTCGGCTGCTGTCGGCGGTGCTGGCCTGTCCAGCGCCGTGCAGGCGCAGCAGGCCGAGGCCTTCTCCCCGGAACTGCCGGGCGGGGACTGGCATTTTCCGGCCCGCGCCGAACTGATCCCGTTTGGCCACGCCGTGGCCTCGGGTGATCCGCTGGCGGATCGCGTGATCCTGTGGACGCGGATCACGATTCCCGATGCTCGAGGCTGGGATGTCACGCAGGTGCCAGATCCGCAAGGGTTTTCCACCGTTGAGGTGGGTTGGCTGATTGCCACCGACCCGGCGCTGCAGGATGTGGTCAACAGCGGCACCGTGACCACCGATGCCGCCCGGGATTTCACGGTGAAAGTGGATGCCGGCGGGCTGCAGCCGGCGACCACGTACTGGTACGCATTCACGGCGCTGGGATATCGCTCGCCGATCGGTCGTACGCGCACCGCGCCTGCGGTGGGGCAGGGCATTACTGAACTCACTATCGGCCACGTGGCCTGTACGTCCTGGTGGCAGGATTTTTTCAACGGCTACGCACGCATGGGCGAGCGTGGCGATATCGATCTGATCACCCACGCCGGGGATCATGTTTATGAAGTCTCCGGCAATCACATGTCCAGCCGTCAGTACCCGGATGCCGACGGCAATCCGCAGGTGCTGGGTTACGAGGATATCGACAACCGGTCGTGGCGATCGGTCGGCGAGTGCCGCCGCCGCTACGCGCTTTATTATCAGGACCCGAACCTGATCGCCGCGCATATCGGTGCGCCGTTCGCGATCATGGCGGATCAGCATGACTACGATGACGCCAGTGATGGCGACACGGTGTTGATCTCACGCCAGCAGGCGGGCGAGATCTATCACGAGTGGTGTCCACTGCGCTCGCCGATCCCGGACGGCTCAGGCCGGTTTCCGGCGCCGACGGGGCCGAACACGAACGTTCCTATACCGCGTGGTGACGACGCGTTTTTCAGCTACCGCTCGTTGCCGTACGGCGATGTCGCCGAGATCGTGTTGATCGACATCCGGCGGCACCGCGACGATGCCGCGACCGAGATGCCGATTCTCGGCGACCGCCAATGGCAGTGGCTGCAGGAAACACTGCTGGCGGCCAAGGCGCGCGGCGCGCGACACAATGTCATCGTCAACCAGATCAACATGTCGCAGCTGGGGACGGTCAACACTCCGCTGTACGACGTTTACGGCGAGGCGTTGGAGGCCGGGCTGGGCATCGACCCGCGCGGGCCGGAGCTCTACACCTCGGGCTGGGGTGGGTACCCGGCCGACCGCCGCAAGCTCTATCGTTGGCTGCGGGAGCAGGAGATCGTCGACAACATCGTGCTCTCGGGTGACTCGCATGGCTGGTTTGGCAGCGACCTCACTGAAGATCCGCAATTGCCGAATTACGTGCCGCTGACGGGTCTCAGCCTGCTTCAGCCGGTGGGCGTGGAAATGGTGGGCACATCGATGGGCAGGCCGGGGCTGCAGGATGTTGTGGCCGATGAGCTGTACTGGCAGGCCAATGGCGGGCGTGATGCTGCGCCGTTCGACGACGCCGAAACCTACGACACGAACTACCGCCCGGCGGGACTGGCGGCGGCCATCGCACTGGAAACGGCGGCCAAGGCCGCGAACATCAATCTCATCTATTTCAACTGGCGTGCGGAGTACGGGCACACCATGATTCACTTGCGCGAGAGCGAGGCCATCCTTGAAAACTGGGCCTCGCCGCAGCGGGCCATGAGCGACACCGCCGAGTTGCTGGCCCAGCACAGCACCCCCGTCGGCAACCCGCATTTGCGTCCGGTTCTGGCGCCGGTGGCGGTCGTGGGCGCGCGCAACGATGTGGCGGCGCCACCCCCGGAAACACTGCCCCCGGAGATTGTTACCCCGGACGGTCCGGCGTCGGACCCGGTCCAAGGGGCGGGTGGCAGCTTCACCCTGGGGACCGCGGTGCTGCTGGGTGCCGCGGAACTGTTGCGCCGCCGGATGCGTGCGACACAGGACGAAGACGCATAGGTTGTAGCGTCCCGTCGACGCA
>NZ_CAXRDQ010000047.1:0-40343 GCF_964229365.1 Abyssibacter sp.
CGAACAACGCGGGCGGCATACGACACAACACAACGGCGTCGCGGGCTTCATCGTTGTCGTCCACGGCCACAATGCGTCCGTGTTCGCTGGCATATAGATGGGTTCTCATCGGCTGGCGCTTCAGTGGGCATGTCGGTGGGTGCGTCCCCATTAAACGGATTCCACGCGAGAAACCGGACACGGCAGGACGCCTGCCGGGCAATCCCAGCCTGGCGCCAGCCAAGCCCGCTAGTCACCAACAAGGCTGACCGACACCCGACGGCGATGCGCCTGCGCCCGAAACTCCCAGACGAAGACTCCCTGCCAGGTGCCCAGCTGCAAACGCCCGTCAACGACCGGAATCGTTAGCTGGCAACCGGTGAGCACGCTTTTCACGTGGGCCGACATGTCGTCAAGTCCTTCTGCCGTGTGGATGTAACGAGGGTCCCCGTCCGGGGCGAGATCCCACAGAAACCGGCGCAGATCGCGCAGCACGTCGGGATCAGCGTTCTCGCAGATGATCAGGCCCGCACTGGTATGCCTCAGCCACAGCGCACACTGCCCGATCCGGATGGATTGGCTGCGTACCCATGTGGAGAGTTCATCGGTGAACTCGGTGAGCGCACCAGGCTTGGTTGCGAGGGTGAATTCGGTCGCGACGGCAGTCATGCAGACTCCAATGGGATCGGACTGTGCTGATATTCTCGCGCACTCAATGATGGGGGAGACAGCATATGAAACGCCGTGACCTGATCGGCGCCGGCCTGGGCGCCGCGGCGCTGGGTAGCCTGGCGGGCTGCAAGCAGAGCGACTGTGAGACCACCACGGGGCATGTCAGCTCAAAGAAGCTGCAGTGGAAGATGGTGACCACCTGGCCGCCGAACTTTCCCGCGCTGGGCACCGGTGCAACGTTTCTTGCCGACATGATTTCGCGCCTGTCGGGCGGCCGTCTCACCGTCAAGGTATACGGTGCCGGCGAGCTGGTCCCGGCCTTCGAGGTGTTTGATGCGGTCTCGGCCGGCACGGCCCAAATGGGCCATGGCTCGGCCTATTACTGGAAGGGCAAGATCCCGGAGGCCCAGTTCTTCTCATCGGTGCCGTTCGGTCTGACGGCACAGGAAATGAGCGGCTGGCTCTACTTCGGCGGCGGCATGGAACTGTGGCGCGAGGTGTACGCGCCGTATGGGCTACTGCCGTTTGATGCGGGCAACACCACCGTGCAGACCGCAGGCTGGTTCAACAAGGAAATCAACTCGGTCGCTGACCTCAAGGGCCTGAAGATGCGGATTCCAGGCCTCGGTGGTGAAGTGCTGCGGCGCCTCGGCGTCACCGTACAGAACATTCCAGGCGGCGAACTGTTCCAGGCGCTGAACGACGGCACTATCGACGCCACCGAGTGGGTCGGACCGTACAACGACCTGGCCTTCGGACTGCACAAGGCCGCCAAGTATTGCTACTACCCTGGCTGGCATGAGCCCGGCAGTGTGCTGGAGTGCATGGTCAACAAGCAGGCCTTCGATGAGCTGCCGGAAGATTTGCAGGCCATCGTCGAGGCCGCCTGCCGCGTCACCAGCCAGAACATGGTGGCCGAGTTCACCGCGCGCAATGACCGTGCGCTGCAGACCTTGCGCAACGAGCACGGTGCCGATATCCGTCCCCTGCCCGTCGAAGTGCTGGAAGCGATCAAGGGCGTGGCGGATACGGTGGCCAGCGAAGTCGGTCAGACCAACGCCATGGCCGGTCGAATCTTCGAGTCGTACTCCACCTACCGAGACGGCGTGGATCAATGGACGGCGATTGCCGAACGTGCGTTTTTGAACGCGCGTGGGTGACAGCGCATCCGGCGGCGACCGTCGGTTCAAACCGGCTTAACCGACTTCGAAAGCCACATACGCAGCCCGGAAGATCCGCTAGTAGCCCCGCATCGACGGCAGCCAAGTCACCAGACCCGGCCAGTACGCCAGCAAGGCCATGAGCCCGACCTGGATCGCGATGAACGGCACCACTCCGCGGTAGATGGAGGTTGTAGCAACCGCGTCAGGCGCCACGCCTCGCAAATAGAACAGCGCGAAGCCGAACGGCGGGGTCAGGAAAGAGGTCTGGAGATTCAGGGCCATCATCACGCCGAGCCACACCGGGTCCACCCCCATTGCCAGCAGGATTGGACCGACGATGGGGACGACCACAAAGGTGATTTCGATGAAATCGAGAATGAACCCCAGCAGGAACATGAGGATCATCACCGCAATGACGGCGGTCGCCACGCCCCCCGGCAGATCGTGCAGCAGGTTCGCAACCAGCGCGTCCCCGTCGTAGCCGCGGAACACCAACGAGAAAATCGACGCGCCGATCAGGATCAGAAATACCATCGCACTGATCTGTGCCGTGGATTCCACGCATTCACGCAAGACCTTCCACGACAATCGGCGTCGCAGTAGCGCAATCAGCAACGCGCCCACCGCGCCAACCGAGGCCGCCTCCGTCGGCGTGGCGATTCCCCCCATGATCGAACCGAGTACGGCGGCGATCAACACGCAGGGCGGCAGCAGCCCGCCCAGCAGCTGCCAAAGGCTGATCGGTGCCTGCTGGAAAGCTGGCGCCAGATCCGGGCGACGGGATGCCTTGATCAGGACCCAGGCCAGGTAGCTTGCGACCAGCAACATGCCGGGAAGCAATGCGCCCAGGAACAAGTCCCCGACCGAGACCGTCTTGGGTGAAAACACACCCTGCTGAATCTGGGCCTGCTGGTAGGCCGACGACATCACGTCGCCGAGTAGGACCAGTACGATCGACGGGGGAATCAGCTGGCCGAGGGTTCCGGAGGCGCAGATGGTTCCGGTCGCCATCTCAGGTGAATAGCCGGCACGCAGCATCACCGGCAGCGACAGCAGCCCCATGGTCACCACGGTGGCGCCGATGATGCCGGTGGATGCGGCCAGCAAGGCGCCGACAACCACCACGCTGGCGGCCAACCCACCCGGTACTCGCCCAAAGAGACTGGCCATGCCGGTGAGCAGCTGCTCCGCGACCCGCGAGCGCTCGAGCACCACCCCCCTGAGGACGACCAGCGGCACCGCGATCAGCGTGCCGTTCATCATGATCCCGAACACCCGGTTCGGCACCGCCTGCATGAAGCTCGGGTCGAATACACCCAGCAGCGTACCGCCCCCTGCGAAGATCAACGCGACGCCAGCCAGCGTCAGGGCGACCGGGTAGCCGGCCAGCAACGCGCCACAAACTGCCAGAAACATCGCGATGGCAACAAAACTCATCGCGATGTCCAGACGTCGGAGGCAGCGCGCAGCGCCAAGGCCAGACCCTGAAGGGCCAGCAGCGCCGCAGCGACCGGGATAAGCGTCTTCACGAGATACACGCCGGGCATGCCGCCGGGCTCACGCGAGCCTTCCTGCACGCGCCAGGCCACGGCAACGTAATCCAGGCTCTCGACGACGAGATATGCGCAGACCGGCCACAGCAGGCAAACCGTGCCGAGCAGATTGACCACGGCCTGCCGCCGCGCGGACCAGCGCCGATAAAACACATCGACACGGACGTGACCGTCGAGGCCGAGCACCCAGGCCAGCGACAACATGAACATCGTCGCATTGGCAGCTACCAGCGCCTCCTGCAAGGCCACCCAACCAAGCTCCCAGCCATAGCGGAGCAGCACCATGCCAAAGCAAAGCGCGGCCATCACCAGCGTCAGCCAGGCGGCGGCGCGGCCGATGACTGCGGGAAGCACGCCCAGCCAAACCGCGGCGCGAGCAAGCATGGGACTCGCGGCTCGATCAGGCACCATCATGCGCTGCGGCGTTCGCCCCCCTGGGCTTTCTGATCGACCGCAGCCGAGGTGATCAGCCGGTCTCCTCGGACCGTGTTGGGTTCCGCGCTCTTCAGCAACGACTCGAGCTGGCCAAGCACCTGCTGCAACACCGAATGTGCCGAGTCATGCCGAGTTAGCTGACACTCCAGCACTGCGGTGGTCACGCTAACGTTGAGGGTTAGTTCACCGAATCGCATGGCGTGCTCGGCGATGCGGCTAGTCAACTCGTTCATCACAGCCTCGCCACTGCATAGCCGCGTGGATGGCATGACAATCATGATCTCGTCACCGCCATACCGTCCGACCACGTCAACGTGGCGCAGCCTGGCCCGAACCTGCTCGGTGATTTCTCGCAGCACGTGGTCGCCAACCGAGCGACCGTGGGTCTCGTTGAGTTCGCGGTAGCCATCAATGTCGAACGCCGCGATGCAGAACGCCTGCTCGTCACGCTGTGCACGCTGCAACTCGAAGCTGACCCGTTCCATGAGCGCGGGACGGTTATAGAGACGGGTCAGGGGGTCGCGGGTGAGCGTGTAGGTCACGCGCCGGAACCGCTGAATGCGTCGCTGGATGACGGACAGGATGAGCTCCGGGTCATCGCCCTTCGAAAGCAGCGCGTCGGCACCGGCACGCAATGCTCCTCGCAGCAGTCCCGGGTCGGAAACACTAGTCAGAAAGATGACCGGTATATCAAACAGGCTTTCATGCTGGCGCAGTATCTGGGTGAGCTCAATGCCGTCAAGGTCAGGCATTTGCATGTCCATCAGCACAAGGTCGGGGCGAAACTCCAGCAAGCGCTCCAGCGCCTCCACCGGGTCGCTGACCAGCGCGGTCCGAAACCCGGAGCCCTCCAGCAGCGTCGAGTAGTACTGCCCGATCTGCACATCATCCTCAATGATCGCAATCCGGCCGACATCAATCGGGCCAGGTTCGCCGCGACCGACGAACTGCTCCAGCAGCTGGGCCAGGGCCGTGACGTTCACCGGTTTGGTGAAGAAGGCATCCGCCCCCGAATCCACGGCCCATTGCCTGGCCCGCACATCCGTGCGTTGCGATAGATAAACCAAGCCGGGTTTGTAGCGGAGCCTGGCGACCATCGCCTCGGCGATCTGAAAACCGTAGTCCTCGCCCTCGGAGAACATCAAGTCCATGAGAATGCAGGCCGGGCGGATGCCGCCAACACTCTCCATCGCGGCAAACGGGTCGGTGAAACCGCTGATATCGAAGCCAACCGCCATCAATTGACGGGTGAGAATGTCCACCATGGCGGGATCATCGTCGACCAGCACGATGCGCGGCAGCTCGGTCAGCCTGTTCTGCGCGGAGTCCTGCGCTGTGCCAGCATGCGGATCGCCCGGCGGAGGTCGTCGCAGGCAGGCATCAAGCTCACGTGTCAGACGATCGAAGTGGTTCGAAAGATGCTCTGGCGGCTCGCCGACTGTACGAAATTGGAGCGCCTGATCGAGCATTCTCGCAGCATCGCCCAGGTCGGCGAAGCCGTAAGATGCGGCCGAGCCCGCCATGCGGTGAACCAGCAGCTTGAGCACCGCGGTGCCGTCTTCATTCCATCCCGATTCGCTGGCCGCGTGGTAGGCCGCCATGAGATCAGCACGCTTCTTGTCCAGGGATGAGTGGTAGCGCTGCACCAGCTGCGTCAGAGCGGCGCGCGCATCAGCATTTAACATTTAACCCCCGACCCGGCACATGCCGACAGTCTGCCGGTCACCGGGTGAAGCGTTGGTGAATCGCCATTGTGCCCACAACGTCGGACAACAGCCACTCGATTCACGCCGGACAGGGTCTGGTGATTCGACTCCCGTAATCCCAACTAGCCGCAGCCGCGCATTGCCCGCCAGTACCGACCTGCCAGGACTTGGCGTAGCACGCCGCATCAGTGACACTGCCCCGTACAACAAGCGACGGTGGCCAGCCACCCGCCGTCGGCCATTCGGGAGCGAGACAGCGGAACATTCAGATCGGCGCCTGTCGCTCGTCGCTCCATTGAATCCGGGACTTTACAAAATCTATGGCAGACATCCAGACGACTCGCTCGAGGGCACCGTTGCGCCTGGGGCTTGCGGGCGGCGGCACCGATTTGTCGCCCTACGCGGACATTTATGGCGGCGCCGTTCTCAATCTGACGATCGACCGCTATGCCTTCGCGTCGATCACGCCTCGCGAAGACGGCCGGTTGCGTTTCGAAGCCCATGATATCGGCGAGACCAGGGAGTACGACGTCAACGACGACTTGTCGAATTCCGAGTTGCTGCTGCACCGGGGCGTGTACGAGCGGATGATTCGCGACTACAACGGCGGGCAGCGCATCGCGATGACCCTGACTACGACGGTCGACGCACCGATGGGCTCGGGGCTGGGCTCGTCCTCCGCGCTGGTTGTCGCGCTGGTCGATGCCTTTCGCGAGTTGTTGTCCGCCCCGCTGGGTGAATACGACGTGGCGCGGCTGGCTTTCGATATCGAGCGAGTCGATCTGAAGCTGGCCGGCGGACGCCAGGATCAATACGCGGCGGCGTTCGGGGGCCTCAATTTCATCGAGTTCCTGGCCGAAGAACGCGTCATCGTCAATCCCTTGCGGCTGCGCCGGGATATCCGGAACGAACTGGAATCGTCCCTGATCACCTGTTTCTCCGGCCGGTCCCGCGAATCGGCGCACATCATCGACATGCAAACCTCCGAGCTGGGCAAGGGCACGGCCAAGACAATCGAGGCTATGCACACGTTGAAGGATGGCGCCATCACGATGAAACGCCTGCTGTTTTCGGGCGACATACCTGGCATGGCCGAACTGCTCAACGAGAGCTGGCTGGCAAAAAAAGCGACCGCGTCGGGCGTGAGCAATCCTCATATCGATGAACTCTACGAACTGGCGCTGCGCAACGGCGCTCTGGGCGGCAAGGTGTCCGGCGCCGGAGGTGGTGGGTTCATGTTCTTCATCGCGTCCCCCGACCAGCGCTACCGCCTGATCGAGGCGCTGGAAAACGCACACGCCACCGCCAACCCGGTGAAGTTCAACGACGTCGGGGTCGAAACCTGGCGCCCGCCCATGCCTGCCCGTTAGCCGACCATGCAATGCGCCATTCTTTGTGGGGGCCTGGGCACACGCCTGGGCCAACTCACCGCTGAAACCCCCAAACCACTGCTCGCCGTGGACGGCACGCCGTTTCTGGAAACCCTGCTGTTCGAACTGGGCCGCCAGGGCATCCGCCGGGTCCTGCTGCTGGCCGCCTTTCGCAACGACAAGATCACGGCGTTCGTGCAGACCTCCGCCGCCGTCCAGCGCTTTTCGTTGGACGTATCCATTGCGGTCGAACCCGACCGAGCCGGCACCGGCGGCGCCCTTTGGCACGCCAGGGAACAGCTCGATGACTGGTTCTATCTAATCAATGGGGACACCTGGTTCGACATTCCCTTGTTGTCACTGCACGGCAAGGCCAGGGAGGATCGCCCTTGCGAAGGCGTGATCGCGCTGCGCCAGGTCGATGATGGCTCGCGCTACGGAACGGTTGATTTTGACGCTCAGGGACAGGTGACCGCGTTCGCGGAGAAATCGAGCCGGCAAGGCGTCAGCCATATCAACGGTGGCATCTACCTGTTATCGCGGACCGTGCTCCGGTTCACCGCGCCACAATGCTCCATCGAGCATGACGTGTTGCCGGCCCTGGTCGCGGAGGGCAGCCTGCTAAGCGTGCCGTTCGACCAGAACTACTTCATCGACATCGGCATCCCCGAAACCTACGAACGCGCGCAAGTCGAGATTCCGGCACACAAGACCCGACCGGCTGCGTTTCTGGATCGCGATGGAGTGCTGAACCGGGATCATGGCCATGTCGGTACGCTGGATCGCTTTGAACTGATGCCTGGTGCAGCCGAAGGGGTCGCGAAACTCAATGCGGCGGGTTTTTACGTGTTTGTCGTCACCAATCAGGCCGGCATTGGCCGCGGGTACTACTCGGAGGCCGAGCATCTGGCCCTGATGGACCATCTGGCATTGCAGCTCCGCAAGGCTGGCGGCCATTTTGACGATCATCGCTACTGCCCCTACCACCCGGAGGCCGGGGTCGGCCACTATCGCCAGGCCCATCCATGGCGTAAGCCGGAGCCCGGCATGCTGCTTGATCTAATGGAACACTGGAGCGTGGATATCGAACGCAGCTTCATCATCGGCGACAAGCCCAGTGACCTCCAGGCGGGCCAGCGCGCCGGAGTCGGCGGATACCTGTTCGACCACGGCAATCTAGCCGCCTTTATCGACACGCTGCTGACAAACCAACACACGCCGGGCCAATCGCATGCATGAATCCTTGATTTCGCTGCAACAAGCGCACGAGGACCTGCGCAGCTGGCTATTCGAAGCAGCGCTTCCGCTCTGGTGGACCACCGGTGGCGACCGCAACCTCGGGGGCTATTACGAAAAGATCAGTCATCAAGGGGACCCGGTAGAGGCTCCCCGGCGGACGCGGGTCGTCGGCCGGCAAATCTATGTCTATGCCACGGCCATGCAGATCGGTTGGACAGGGCCTGCCGCAGACGCCGTGGCCCATGGCTTGGACTATCTGCAAACACGCTGCCTCAAGCCTGATCACACGCTTTACTCGCAGACGACAGCCACGGGGGATGTTCTCCGTGCGGATTTCGATCTCTACGACCATGCCTTCGCGCTGTTCGGCCTCGCGGCTGCCGGCCGGGTGAGTGACGATCGCGAACAGCTTGCGACACTGGCCGCAGCCATTCGTGACGCGGTCATCGCGGGATGGAAGCATCCCCTGTTCGGATTCGAGGAAAGCATGCCGCGGTCGCTGCCACTGCTCGCCAATCCACATATGCACGTGCTCGAGGCCTGCCTCGCGTGGATCGAGACCGGACCCGCCCAGGGCGATACCGGCTGGGACCGGCTCGCCGATGAACTCGTGAGCCTATGCCTGCAGAAGTTCCTGCACCCGGACAACGGCTCGCTGCGGGAGTTCTTCGATGCCGACTGGAACCCCGTGCAAGGCGATGAAGGGCGGATCGTAGAACCCGGCCACCAGTACGAGTGGGCCTGGCTGCTGAAGCGCTGGGGAGTGCTGCGCGGTGATACGCGAGCCCTACGGGCCGCGGAGCGCCTGATCGACATCGCCGAGACCCACGGGGTCGATACGGATCGCGGCGTGGCGTTCAACGAAATCTACGACGATTTCGCACCCCGCGACCGCGCGGCGCGGATCTGGCCGCAGACGGAACGCATCAAGGCCTGGCTCGCGCTAGCTGATATCGCCGAGACGCCTGCCGATCGGCACGCGGCTCACGCACGAGCCGCCCTGGCCATCCGCGGACTCGAGAAGTATTTCTCAGCGGACCGGCCTGGACTCTGGCACGAAACCATGAATGCCGACGGCTCCTTCGTCCAGGAACACGCCCGGGCGTCCACGCTCTACCACATCACCTGCGCCGCGGCAGAGCTCGACGCGGCGATGAAGCGGATAACGTAGCACCGTGAGCGCTTGGCTGTCAGCGGCGTAGCAATTTCTTCCACCCATAGCGGAAAACGATCGGAAAGATCTTGGGACCCTTGACGAGGTAACGTCGCCACATGCGCTTGGGATTACTGAGCAGGCGGTGGAGCCACTCGAGGCCGACAAGCTGATAGAAGCGCGGGGCACGAACCTGCTTTCCGGTCAGAAAGTCCACGCTGGCACCCACACAAAACGCCACGCCGCTAGACCGCCCTCGCCTGGTCAGTTCGTAGACAATGTTTTCCTGCTTCGGAAAGGTGATGCACACGAATAGCAGATCCCATTGCGCCGCAAGCACATTCTCGATCATCTCGTCCCATTCGGGGGTGCCGACGGTGAGCCGCGCCGGAGCGGGCAGATAGACCAGCGAGGATTGCGGAAATTTATTGACCAGGATGTCGAAGTCTTCCGGCGGCGGCCCGAGCACCGCCATGGTGCATCCGCTGAACAACGGCTGTTCCACCAGCGACTGCGTCAGATCGGAGCCGGGACAAGGCCGCAGCCGTACGCCCACAAAGCGTCCGAGTATCGCCAGAATCCGGCTGTCGCAGACGACCAAGACAGCCCGCCTGTAGATCTCCTTCGCCAGGGGATAGGACGTATCATGGAACGACACCATGTTGTCGACATTCGGCGTCACCACATAGCCATACGGCTGATCGCGCAGGATCTCGGCCAGTCGTTGCCGGATCTCGGCGAGGCTTCCGTCCGAAAACGTGAGCCCGAGAAATTCCTGTTCCTTCATCATTCAGCAGATCTCCATCACGTTTTGCATGCATGGCCCGTCCGGTCAGAAACCGAGGCGCAGGGTCAGCCGGGACACCCAGACTTCGTACGACTCGCCAGCCTGGTTGGAATCGCGGCGTTCGCGAGATCCGGACAGCTGTACTCCGAGGCGTTCCAGCGGTTGCCAGAATGCCGTTAGCCGGCCGCGGCTGATGTCATCCTTACGGGCTCGCTGCCCTGCGATCAAGACATCGGACTGGTAGCGCACCGCCCGTCGTTCCACCTCCAAGCGGAAACGGGTCTTCACCGACCACTGCCATTCGATCTGAGTGCGGATGCCACTGTCGGTGGCGAAATTGGCGTCGACTTGCTCCGTCGACCAGATTCGGCGGGATGCCTGAACGCCGACACGGGTCCGCCCGCTGATGCTGCGGTTGTAATCCAGCCGACCGGTCGCGGCCGAAAAGTCACGTCCTGCGACGGGGGTCTGTTCACGACGAGTCACGCCGATCGCGCCATTCAGTGTTGAGATGGCCGACGGGGACCAGCGCATCCGAACTTCACCACTGTATTGCCGGTACGACGTGGCCAGCCCCGGATTGGCCTGCTCGCTGCGATGCGGAAACTCGCCGTCCAGGATGGTGAGTCCGAGCCCCAGTTCACCAATCGGATCCCGACGATAAAACCCGGCCAGGTCCACCTGCTGTTCATCGAGATCAAAAGCTGCGTCATCGGGATCAGAGCCAGCGCGGCTGGTGTAGCTCGTCGAAAGCTCAGTCCGAAACAGCGAATTGAGATGATAGGTGCCGGTCAGTTCGTAGAGACGGTCAACCGTGAACGACTGCTCTTGCCCATCGCGGAATTCGAAGGGGTCCTGGCTGCGCTCAGCCTGTGCGCGCAGCAGCCCCTCGAAGCGACGCCCGGCCTTCCACTCCCAGCGGCCGTCCAGCTGATACTCGTCATGGTTCAGCTCGTCCGACGTCTTGTATTCGAACCGGCGCCAAAGCCCCGTCAGGTTCATGGCCTGCAACCCCGGGCTGAATTCGCCGGTCAGGCCGACACTCGCCACGCCGATGACATCGGTGACTTGATTCGCGCCCGGCGCGGATTCGACGCGAAAGAGATTGTCATCGTAGATGATCTCTCCCGTCGCGAACGGGGAGACGTCAAATTGCTGGGCCTGTGCCTGCCACCCGGCCAGGCCCAGCACGACAGACAGGGCGAAGCGCCGCCAGTGCCGGCCGCCTGTAGCCGATCGGGTCAAATGTAGCCCGCTCGCTTATCAGCGGCCGACCGCGCTGCACGGCCGCTGTAATCAGTACGCATTCTCGTCCTTGAAGATCATGACCAGCGTGAGCACGATGATCTTGAGATCCAGCACAGGCGACCAGCTGCGAATGTACTGCAGGTCGTACTCAATGCGCTTCTCCATGCGATCCAGCGTCTGTGTCTCGCCGCGATAGCCATTCACCTGCGCCAGCCCGGTCACGCCCGGCTTCACCTTGTGACGAGCCATGTATCCCTGGATGGCGCGACGGTAGAACTCGTTGTGCGCGACGGCGTGCGGCCGCGGGCCGACGATCGACATGTCGCCGCGCAACACCGTCCAGAACTGCGGCCACTCATCGAGTGACGTCCTCCGGAGAAAGCGGCCGACGCGCGTGACGCGAGGATCGACCCGGCTCACCTGCTCGATCTTCTCGTCGTTCTCCATCACCGACATGCTGCGAAACTTGTGCACGTTGAAGCTTTCGCCGTTCAGCCCATACCGGTGCTGTCGGAAGATGATCGGCCCCTTGGAGTCGAGCTTGATCGCTGTAGCGATGATCGCCATCAATGGCACGCTGGCGATGAGCGCAAAAGCCGCGAACACGACATCAAACGCACGCTTGAGCAACCCGTCCACGCCATAGAACGGGGTCTCGATGACTTCAAGAACCGGTACGCCTTCGATCTCGTAGAACTGGGTCGGCATCATCGTGAAAATCTCTCCGGCCGGCACATAAAAGATCGATGCGGTGGTATCACCCAGCTCGTTGATCAGCCCCACACTCCGATCGTAAGCGCCCTCGGGCAAGCAGATGAAGACCACCTCAATTCCGTGATCACGCACGTAGCTGGCCACCGTGGAAACAGCGCCGAGGTGAGGGATACGCGGCAGCGCACCGCCGGTTCGGGATGGCTCTCGGTCCTCGAAGTAGCCCACGAAGTCGTAGCCGACATCCGAGACCCGGTCGACCAGCTTCCGGGATGCTCCGTTGACAAAGAGAACCACGGCCGATCGCCGACTGGTCAGGGACGGAAAGGCGCGCAGTATCCCGTAACGTAACGCCACGTGGACCAGCACAAGCGTCACGGGCACAGAAACAAACCACGACGCCAGAACCCGCCGCGACACCCCTTCGCTCGCGTCTGCAAAAAAACCGATGAGAATCACGAACGCAATCAGGACGATCCACAGCCATAACAGGCGGGTGCCCAGAGAGCCTGGCCTGCCCAATTGCCATGCGGAGGTCAGCGACACGCCCCGCATCAGCAGAAACGCCAGCATCGCGGCAAAGATGCCCGTGGCCTGATAACCGGCCGCGAAGGTTTCCCGGTGGAGCAGGCACGACACGGCGAGCATCACGTAAGTCACGGCCGCGTAGGCGGCACCATTGAGTAACCCGGCACGCGCGCTGGATTGCGCCATCACCCCCCCCTATAAGCTGTTGTATTTGCGCAAGAAGCAGCATATGGCCCTGACGCCGCCCGTCAATAGCAACGTTTCGATCTACCGCGATGCCCGCCCATCGAGGCTGGAAACATGCGGGCGCCGTTGCCTTCGCTTCAAGCCGCACAAACTTCCGGAAGCGGCCGTCGACGGCTCTACCAGAGCATCTCGCCAACCAGAGTACATGCTTGCTCCGGACCTGAGCAGACGGCGCACCCCGGTGGGCAGCCGCGTTTCGGCGCGGGGGACAGTGTAACCTGCCATGCAAAATCGGCTATCGTTTCTCCGCGGCGGGTCCTGTCGGTCCGCCACTGGCCAACACGCTCCCGCGACGACCTCATGGACGCTAGCATCATCATCACGACCTATCGACGGGAATCACTACTGTCGACACTGGTTGCCGATTGCATCGCCCAGATTCGGGCGCTGCCTGAGCTTCACATTGACGTCTGGGTCATCGACAACAGTCCGGATGCCAGCGCGCGCGCGCACGTTGATCAGTCGACAGAAGTCCACTTTGTGCACGAGCCACGACCTGGCGTTTCCCACGCGCGCAATCGCGGCATTGCTGACAGTGCGGGGCGCTGCATCATCTTCATCGATGATGATGAACGCCCCGCCCCCGGATGGTTGGCAGCTCTGCTGACCCTGCAAAAAGACACGAATGCGGATGTCCTCTTCGGGCCTGTGCACCCGCAGCCCGTCGATGACGCCACGCCCATGGACCACTTCTACACGGAGTTTGTTCGACAGGACTCCGACGCGCCAGCGGGTGCCGCTATCGCCCGGCACACACCCTGGGCGGGGTTCAAGCGTGGCCTCAGCCGGCGGCCGCTGGCGTCGAACAACACCCTGCTGCTGCGTTCGCGTTGTATCTTCGATGCTGCGCCATTCGATCCGTCGCTCGGGCAAACCGGCGGTGAAGACACGCTCTTCTTCACGGAGCTCCAAAGAAAACATCGGCGTCTGCTCTGGTGTCCTGATGCCGTGGTCACGGAATCCGTCCCGGCGGACAGACGCACATTGCAGTTCTATTTGCGCCGCAAGTTCCGAAACGGCCAGATCACCACGTCAACCTGCCTGAAACTCGCACCGGCGGAGCACGGCCTCGCCGTCGCGTGGATGGCGACCGGATTGCTGCAGTGCCTGATCGGCCTCCTCTTCTCGGCCATGTGGCCGTTTGATCGGCTGCGCGGCTACCGCGGGCTAGGCACGGTCGCCACAGGGCTGGGCAAGCTGTTCTATCACGAACGTTTTCGGCAGATCGCGTATGGTCAGGCGCAGGTTTCGACACCGGTATGACGTGCCAGGACCTCCCCCAGTTCGCCACCGCTAGGCCTGGCTCGATTGGTGCTATGTTGATCACCAACCTCCAACTCCATTACCGCCGACAGGCATGTCTTTGAACACGGGTAACAATCCGGCCCCGGTACCAAGCAATCTGATTACCCCCGGGCTGTCGCTGGCGCAGTTGATCGCGATCCTTTGGGCATATCGGTTCTGGATTGTCGGCGCCACGCTGTCAATGGCGATTGTTTCAGTGGTGCTGAGCAAGCTGGTGCTGCCCAAGACCTATGAGTCCACCGCCACCCTGCTAATCGACTTTGCGGTGAACGACCCGATCACTGGAAGAGACCTGCCCACCGGACTCGCCAGCTCCTACATGGCGACCCAGATCGAGGCCATCCAGGGCCCGAACACGCTCCATCCGGCCCTGGATCGACTCGGCTGGTTGAATGATCCGGAGCGCAGCGACGGTTTCGACGGCGGCGGCGAGGTCTCCTTGACCAGTTGGTTAAGCCGCAACCTGTCGGAGAACCTGACAGTCAAGCAGGGAGCGGATTCACGGTTCATCTACATCACCTATACAGCGCACTCGCCTGGCGAAGCCGCCCATGTGGCCAACACGATTGCAGACACCTTCGTGGAAGAGCAGCACGCCCGCAGCACCAAGCCGGCGCAGCAATTGACACGGCGCTACCGCGAGCAACTGGACGACTTGCGTGCCGCCGTTAACGACGCGCAATCACAGGTGACCCGCTACCGCGAACAGTCCGGGCTGCTGAACCTGGAGCAGGATGGCGTCGCCGACCGGGATCGACTGCTCGACATCGAGCGGCGCTTGTCCGAAGCCGAATCGCGCCGGCGGGAAGCACAGCAGCGGTTACAGTATGCGACCGAATCCGATGCCCGGGTGCTGGGTTCCGGCCTCATCCAGTCGCTCAAGACCCGGGTCGCCGAACTCGAGGCCTCGGTGGCGGACCTAAGCACCAGCCTGGGCCCGCGCCACCCCCGGTATGTCGCGCAGGAAAACGAGCTGGCTGCCGCTCGCATGCGACTGGGCCGGGAAATTGACGCCTACCTGGGCAATGCCCGTGCCGAACTGGCTGCGGCCCAGACGCAGGAACGCAGCTTGCGGGCCCAGCGCAACAACGCCAGGACGCAGATGCAGTCAGACCGCAGCCTGCAGGATGAAGGTGCCCGGTACCTGCGCGAGCTGGAGTCGGCGAAGCGTGCCTACCAACAGGCGCTGGACGAATACGACCGCCTGCAGCTGGGGACTCGCAACGATCAGAGCAGCGCGAACGTGGCGAGCCGCGCCACTCCGCCACTCAACCCCAGCTCCCCCAAGACGGTCGTCAACCTCATCCTCGCGTTGATTCTAGGCGGCGGGCTGGCGGTGACAGCCTGCTTCGTGATCGAACTGCTCAACCGCCGGGTGCGCTGCCGTGACGATGTAGAGCGGGACCTCGACCTCCCGGTCCTCGCTGAGCTCAATCCTGCCGGTGCCCGCAGGCGACTGATCTTCTGATCGCGCCGCGGTGCTCTCTTCACCACAGCAGACCCCGGCCCCGCAGCGGGACACCGGGTACTGGAAACTCACCGGGGCTTTGCTGTTCGTCACCGTATTCTTCGCCATTATTCCCAGCGGCTTTGAATGGGGAGTGACGGACCCCGGTCAAACCAACGACACGCTGCGCAAAGTCCAGTGGCTGCCGCTGTACGGTCTGGGAGGATGGTTGCTGTGGCGGCGGCGGCGAATCGCTCTCGCGATGCTGCCGCTGATCAACCCATTCTTGATCCTGTTCTGCCTGTGGGCGCTGGTGTCGGTGTCTTGGGCGGAGGTCGTGTCCAGTTCCATCGCCAGAAACGTCAAGCTCTGGGGCACCATGGCGATCGCGCTGGGTTGCGCCAGCGCAAGCTGGGCGCCCACCCGCTTCGAACACCTGACGTGGAAGACCCTGATGTTTGCGCTGGGTGTTTCTCTGATCATGGTGTTTGCACTACCCGAGATCGCGCGTCACCAGGACGACGCGCTGCGCGGCCTCTGGAACGGCATCACGGCATCGAAGAACCAGATGGGGTTCGTATTTTCGCTTGCGATGATTTTTACGGCCATCAACTACTACCGGGGCACAGTACGGGGCAAAACCCTGGTGCTCTGCCTCGCATTGATCGGCGTCATGATCGTCGGCGTGCAAAGCACCACGTCGACTCTATGCGGCCTGATCGGCACTGCGATCGTATGGATGGTGGTCCGCCCCCCGGTGGATACGCGCGGCTACCTGGGGCTGATCATCGGTATCGCGATCCTCGTGATTGGCGTGCCGTACTTTGTCGTCAGCCTGCTCAGCGCACCGCCCACGGTCACCCAGATTCTGGAGCCGGCTGCCACAGCCGTTGGCAAGGACATCAGCCTGACAGGCCGAGACGACATCTGGGAGTACGTCATCTCGGAAGCGAAGCAGCATCCGATCAAGGGGATGGGTTACGGCTCGTTCTGGCTCGGGCCAGGGGGGCCTTCAGAGTGGATTCATGAAGCGCTTTACTGGATACCGTTTCAGGCACATAACGGCTACATCGATATCGTCAACGAAACGGGGTTTATCGGCCTGGGGCTCGTTATCGCCTTCGTGCTGATGCATCTCTATCAAATCCGACTCGTCCTGCGCATCGATCGGATCGGGGCCGCGGGTCATCTGGCGCTGCTGATTTATGTCCTGATTTCCAATATCGCCGAGACAACCCTGTTTCTTCCACCAACCCTGCCCTTTACGCTCCTGGCGCTCTCGTCAGCCGTGATGTCACGAGTCCTCTTACAGGCGCGATGGCAGGCCGAAGCGGAACAGGCTTCACGATCGCTCAATCCCCGCTTCCAGCGGCCGGAATCGGGGCCTAGACAGGCATGAATCAACGCAGGGTTCTGCTGTCGAATGCACTGGCCGGGATGATTGACCAAGCCCTGCTGTCCGCATTGAATTTCGCCATCGGGTTGCTATTCATCCGCCTCGCGAGCAAAGAGGAATACGGCCTGTACACGCAGTTCTTCGGCCTGCTCATGCTCAGCCAGAGTCTGCAGAACGCGTTGACCAACAGCCCGCTGATCGCATTGGGCGCCAAGCTGTCCGATGCACGCATGCGCACGCTGTCGGAGCACCTGCTACGGCTGCAGACCTGGGTCTCGCTGGTGCTCGGCGCTGTCAGCATCGTCGGGGTCTGGCTCACGGACCAATTCGCCCATGTGCCACAGTTGGAAATGTCCGTGGCCCTGGGCTTCGTCTGCGCGCTCGTCGGGCAATGGTTGCGGGAGTTCGCGCGGCATTATCATTTCCTCAACATGCGCCCCCATGCGGCGCTGCTCACCGACATCCTGTACGGGACCAGCCTGGTGTGCGGCTTGGTGATCACCGTCCTGTGGTTGGAGGTCACGACGACCTGGCTGCTGCTGGTCATGGGCATCGCCAGTGCCATTGCGGGACTGCACGGCATTCTTCAGTCCAAAATCTCGCTCGGACGAGCCAGCGCCGACGCCAGGAATCTGATGCAGCGGGCCTGGTCCATGAGCCGCTGGACGTTGCCAGGCACCATCGTCGACTGGCTGTCGCGAAACACCTTCGCCATCGTCGTAGGCGCGATCCTCGGCCTGGCCGCGGCGGCCGACATCAGTGCCGCGCGGTTGCTGCTCATGCCTGCCGCCTTGTGCGTCACCGCCTGGGGCAAGGTGTTTACGCCACGGTTCTCCCGATGGTGGGGCGCGGGCGACACCCGCCTGCTGGACACGGTCTCACGCGTCTCGGTCATCGCGCTGGTCGCCATCATGGCCGCGTATACCGCGGTGTTGGTCCTGGGCTTCGACCTGCTGCAGCGCTTTGTTCTGGGCGGAGAGTACGCAACAGCCAAGCCCTTGCTGCTGACCTGGGCCATTTATTTCGCGATTACGGCGATTCGCCAAGTCGGCACCGTCACCATGGCCGCCGGCGAGCGCTTCCAATCCCTTTTCCACTATGGCTGGATTGCTACCCTTATCGGCCTGCCCGCGGCCATCGTATTGACCTGGCTGGCCGGAACCCAAGGGGCCATCTTTGGCCTGATCCTCGGTGAATCCGCATTGGCCCTGCTGATACTCCTGCGTGGCGTGCGCAGCATGCGTGCGAATCGCTCCCAACACCGCGAGACCGGCGCACCCAGCGCCTGAACGATGCCTCTCAACCATTCATGTCTCCGGCTGCTTGCCCTGCTACTGGGCGGCACCTATTCGCTTGGCCTATCGGCGCTAACGCTGGAGGCCGAGCAGGCAGAGTTCCATGGCCAGGTCAGCAGCAGCCGGTCTCCGCTGGCCTCGGGATACCGTTACACCCAAGGCTATAAATCGGATGCCGATTACCTGGAATTCACCATCCAGCACCCGGCCACGGAACGGCTGCAAGCGCGCCTGCGGTACCGGACACCCCACGGCAAGAAAGGCATCGATTTCACGGTCAACAGTGAGAGCAACCGCATCATGCTGCCGGCCAGCAACCGCTTTACGTCGATTGATGCCGGGCTCGTCACACTGCAGAAAGGCCGCAATATCATCCGGATTGGCGGAGGCTGGCATTACTACGAGATCGATGCGCTTGAGCTGGTCCCGGCCCCGCCCATTCGGCCGCTGCGCGCAGTCCCCGCCACGCTGGTTTCACCCCGGGCATCGCGCCAGACGCAGGCGCTGTTTGCTCGTCTGCAGGAATCCTACGGCCACAGCACGCTGAGCGGGCAGCAGGAAGCATCGGAACTCGCTCATATCGAGACGGTCACGGGGCGACGACCGGTGATCATCGGAGGCGACCTGGTGATCTACTCGCCGTACTGGCTCACGTTCGGGGGACAGCCGGACACTCAGACGCGATTCGGCACAACGGCAGACTATCTCGCCGCGGCCAAGTCTGGCCACGTGATCTCGCTGGCATGGCACTGGCACGCACCCACGGACAACAAGGCACGCAACTGGTCACCCGGCGCCAGCCCCTTCTACTCGAAGGCCACCCGGTTTCCGCTGGCCGAGGTGCTGGATCAGCCCGACAGCCCCCGCTACGCATTGCTGCTGCGGGATATCGACGCGATTGCGGTCGAGCTGCGCCGCTACCAGCAAGCGGGCGTCCCTATCCTCTGGAGGCCGCTACACGAAGCTGAGGGCGGCTGGTTCTGGTGGGGTGCACATGGCCCGGAGACGCAGAAACGTCTATGGCGCCTGCTGTTTCAACGCCTCACCGAGCTGCATGGCCTCGATAACCTGATCTGGGTTTACAGCTTCACGACCGAACTCGACATGACCTGGTACCCAGGCGATGCATTCGTCGACATCGTCGGCGTAGATGCCTACCCCAAGGACCGCAGTGCCACGCTGAATGCGGAATGGCAAAAGCTCCACCGCAGCTTCGACGGCCGCAAACTCATTGCATTGACCGAAGTCGGCGGGGCACCGGACACCGAAGCGATGCATGAACAGGGGGTCCGATGGGCCTATTTCCTGACCTGGGAGGGCGCAGAACAAGGCCCCCGCTCCGTGCCGCGTCAACGCCTCAGCGACGCCTATCGCGCGCCTGTGACGATCACGCTGGACGAGTGGCGGGGCTCCACACCGCCGAACAAGGCGGATTGAACGACCAAACGCTGACTCGCCGCGACCTACGCGCGAACTCGCTCACCATCAAGCTCACCCATGCGCGGTCCGCGGACATCAGGCCACAGCCGGCTCAGCGCGTCCCCAGGTAATCGGCCTGCTGCTGTGCGGACAGACAGTCCAGCACGGCATCCGGATTGTCGAAGCGGGCGAGCAAATCGTTCGTGTTCTGCTTTTCGATCTGGGTGCGTAATGCGTCGCCATCCGGCGCCCCGATATGCAGCAACTCAAACACTTCGTGCATGCGCGTCGCGATCTCGGAATAGTCCAGCTGGACGTGTTCGCGAGATGCCAGCATCGCACTGATCCGCGTTGTTTCGGCGTCCCGGCGCGAAGCGAAGCGGCGAAATTCGGTGGCGTCGAAGTGGATCTTCTTCTTCGCCGACCCGCGTCGCACCACATTCCCCTTGGCCCATTGCCCGGAGGCCTTGGCGATTTTGAAGGACGAGTATTGCGCCAGGTAATTGTTTCGGGTGAGGAAAATCACCTTCCAGTTCTCGTCGCGAACAATGGCGCGCAAGACCCGGCGATTATGGCCCGGGAACAGCTTGAACCCTGCCGCCTGCGCCTGCGGATGCGCCGCGAAACTGCGCTGCATCAACGCATCAAGAAACCGCATGGGCATCAGATCTCGATAGAGGCGCAGCCCGGCATAGAGTAGCGGCCGACTGCGGAGCGGCTCATGGAAACTCGAGTAGATTTCCCAGCGGTGAAACACTTCGTAGTGGCAGACCACGGCAGGCTGCGTGTCCAGGACGCTGCAAAGCCAGTTTGAGCCCGTTCTCGGGGCCGCGATGATGCAGAATCGGGTCGACACCGTCAGGTCGCTCCTGGAATTGCTGGTCGGCTAAGTTCACGAATGTCGTCGATGATCACGGACTGCGCCTGCGACGAAAACACATCGGGTATGGCAACCGCGTCCGCGGTGCCGGCGTCGGCCGCGCTGAGCTGCGCGTGGAGCTCGGCCGCGAATGTATCGGCATCATCGGCAATTGGCAGCTGATCGCGTATGTCGTCGGGCAATCCGGACGCGCCTTCACGGGTCGTTACAAATGTCACGCCCAATCCCAGCATCTCCAGGGTTTTGACCTTGATGCCGCTGCCCTGGCGCACGGGATTGACGAAGACTCGGGCCTGCGCATAAAGCGGGCGCACATCGTCGGGATCAGCGATCAGCGTGACGTCCGGCAAGGATTCGCACAGCGCTTGCAGTGCGGGCACCGGCGATCGGCCGGCGATGAGCACCCGCACCGCGCCATGACGCTCCGTCAATCGGGGCAGCACGTCGCCAAGAAACCAGGTGATGCCGTCAACGTTGTTGTCCATGGTCAGATTGCCGATGAATCCGACGTCATGGCTCGGTGTGTGACCGTCGGCGACCAGCGCTTCGACACGCACGATGGGGGGTTGCCAGCGAAAGTGGGAATAACCTCGTGCTTCCCAGAATTTCATGTCATCCGCAGAGCAGTCGTACACCCGTGCAGCGTGTTCGATCACACGCGTTTCCAGGGGTTCGGCCCGCCAGGCCGTGAAGAAGCGGCGCAGCCGCTGACGCCCGCGTGAAGTGGCGTAAAGCCGACGCGCATAGACGTATTCGATATTGTGCGAGCGGTATAACAGCGGAAGCGCCAAGCGATCGCAGACAGCCAAGGCCAGTCGCGCGCCGTGCAACCCGTCCAGTAGGACAGCATCGGGCGCAAACGCCTCGACACGAGCGACCACCTGCGCCACCTGGGCAGCCGGCAGCCAGCGACTGGCCTCTTCCCAGGGGTAACGTGCCAGCAACAGCGATTTGCGAATCTTGGTTGGTAGGTCCCGCGCAATATCCAGCACCAGCACGTCATCAGCGACCGCTCGCAATGAACGCTCAAGCGCATCATGCGATCCGCCGTCACACCACCACGCGACGATCTGCAGGCGGACACCCAGCGCATGCAGGGCCTCGATTCGCCGCGACATGTCCACTCTGGCGCCGTGATGCGGCGGATAGGGGGCATCGTGGCAAAAGATCGTCAGCGCAGGCTGATCGGTCACCGGGGCTCCTGCAGTCGACGATGACATTCAGGCCAACGCTCGATCGAGTAAGACTGTTCCAATCAGTTCCACGCCGTGCGACCGCAGTTCAGCGACCAGCGCACGCGTCTCTGAAACCGGGTCCACATCGCGCCCGATGACCACGATCGCGCTTCCCGCGACCGAGGCAACAGCCTGGGCATCAGCGATTCCGTCCACCTGCGTCGCATCCAGCAGGACGGTGCCGCGCCGACTGGCGTCGGCATGCAGCCACTCCCTGAACCGCGGATGAAGCACGCGTTCGAAGACACGATCCTGAGTGGCTCCACCTGTGATCAGGGTGAACTCGGGCAACTCATCGAACTGATAGCCCGAAAGCCCCGACTCGCCTGCCAGCCAGGAGGCCAGACCATCTTGCTCAGCGACACCGAACAGCGCGCTCGACTGTCCGGCCTGTAGTCCGACATCGACAAGGCATGTCGGGCGTCCCGACCGCGATAACATGACCGCGAGATTGGCCGGCACGGAGGCACGAGAGGCACTCTGCCCTGCAGACACGAACGCCACGACCGCCCGCTTTTTCATCTGCTCGAGTCGCGGCATGGTCCTGGCCAGCAGTCCGCGATAGTTGCGAGATTCCGCCGACTCGGGCCTTAGCACTGTGACCAGTGCCTGCGCCGGATTCAACGGCACCTGATGAATCGTGGCGACCGGTCCGAGCGCCTTCGGCAACGCGCTGCCGGCAGCGTTGCCAACCGTCGGCGCGGCCTGCTCGGGGCCATTCTCTATCGCTGCTGATGAATGGAGATCCGGAGCGACCTTCGGCTGCCGCCCTGAGGACGATTCTGGCCCGGCCAAACGCTGCGACTCGAACGACGCCTCGGCACCTGGGGCCGTCGCCGCAGCCCGGTCACGGCTAGCAGCACGGGATACGGAAACGGACGTGGCGCTGTTCTGCCGCCGGGACGGGCTATCGGCGCTCGCCACAACGCTGGACGGCTGCGCCACGCGGGGGCGCGCCTGCGCCTGACGGGGGGGCTGCGTGTCCTGCTCGGACTTCAACGTGCGCTTCAGCCGTGCGGAATCCTGCTCGCTGGCTTCCGCATCGATGATCCGGCCGCCGCCGATCCGGGTCGCCAGAATGCCGCGCTTCACAGTGGGTTTGGTTGAGTCAGCCATGGGAGGTCAGTATAGGACCGGCTTTTCGGGGAATGGGTGACTTATAGCAGACCATCCGGCAGAGGCCGATGTACGAGCAGTCAGAACAGACGTTCCTTCACGACAATCACGTCGTCAGGCTGTACCCGATCCTCCAGCCCGACCGAGCGCGTGACCGTCCGACCATCTTCAAGCGTGCGTTTCAGCTTGACCTTGGAATCACTGCCCCGGTCCGTCAATCCACCGCCCAGCGAGATTGCCTGCATCACCGTAATCGACTCCGGCAGCGGATACGCATCCGGCCGGCGCACTTCGCCGTAGATATAGAATTTCGGCGCGACCGGGACATAGATGGTATCGCCGGCCTGCAAATCGATGGTGCCGGTGTTTTGCGCGGTCAGTAACTGGTCGAGGTTGATCGAATAGCGTTGGTGTCGATCACCACCGCGCCGGACCAGCGCGACTGTTCTGGACCCCTGGGCAGTGATGCCTCCGGCCAACGCCAATGCGTCGAGCACAGTGGTCGACGATTCAAGCGGGAATCGTCCGGGCGACGCGACGGAGCCCAGCACCGAAATCTGGCGACTGCGCAACTCCTCGATGGTGATATTGACCTGCGGTTGCTTCAGGAACCCGCCGCTTTCGTAAGCCGCTGCCACCCGGTCACTGGCCTGCTGGGTGGATAGCCCGGCCACCTGCACCCGGTCGATCAAAGGCAGCGAGACGCTACCGTCGTCCCCGACCACCGTTTCGGTCGCCAAGTCCGGCTGCCCGAACACGTTGACTCGAATGCTGTCGCCTGCCCCCAGACCTGAGTCGTGACCAAAGCCAGCCGGCTGTCGCGGCAGCGTCGCAGGAGCCGGAAGCCGACTCTGCATTGGCCCAGCGTCGGGCGATCCTGGTGGCTTTGCGGCTGGTCGAAGCGGCGGAAAAACCTCTGGCGCTGGTCTTTCACGAGTCCGCGTCTCCGATGCGGTCGGTGCGCGCTGCAGCTGCGGCGCGACGTCGACGGGCGCCACGGCTCGCTCGGCGGGCAGCGACCGATACCCGGAAATGCGCGCATTTGTCTGCGCAGACGGCACGGCTTTATCCTGGATTACGTCGTGCTGACCGGCAGTACCGCGAGCCCGAGGCCCACCCAGAATTTGCGGCTCCGGAATGGCGAAAACACGGGGCACCGGCTTCGGGCTCTGCCGGGCGCGATCGGCCGACGCGGTTGATTCCACCCAGCGACCATAGGGGTCGACATCTGGCGCGGGCACCTGCTGGCGAGGCAGCGGCGCGGGCTGGGCTGGAAGCCTGGATTGCTGAGACCGCTGCGGTGGACGCGATGGTTGAGACGCGGGATCGGGGATGACAATGGTCGTGGGCGGACGCAGCGCACGCCGGTCGCCCGCAAATGCCTGTGGCGGTATCCGCGCAGGCTGCTCCTCGACGGGCCAGGGGTCGCTCGAGACCCAGCGCGGGTCCTCCTGCTCCAGATAACCCTGGCCCCAGGCAACCTGCGCACAGGCAGCCATGGCGGCAACCGCCAGCATACGCCCCGCGGCCGCCCACTGAGTCCCTACCCTGCTGCTGTTGAACAAATTCATCATTCGGCGTTGTCGACCCAGGCGCTCGACCGTCTCCGGCCCATCCGAATCAGCCAAACCCATGAACGTCTGCCGATCCCCGATAACTCACGATTCTAACCCCAAAACCCCGACGTATGGGGATTTATGCCTGTGAAACAAGGGCTTGAACCGGATTTGTCAACCCCCAAATCGCAGACATCCCCGGCGTTGCCCGGTGGTGACTCAACCGAAACCACACTGGAGGTCCAACGTGAATCTCAAGCACTATGAACCCGTGGGCGTGTTCAACGCCTTATCGCAAGAACTCGACCGCTGGATGGATGCCAGCCAAAGCCAACAGGCCAGCCGTGCCTGGACGCCGGCGGCGGACATCGAAGAAACCGATGGCCACTATCTCGTCCGCCTCGATGTTCCAGGGGTGAGCCCTGAACACATCGAAGTCCGTGTCGAAAAGAACGTGCTCACGGTGGAAGGTGAGCGCGAGGCTGTGGCGAACGAGGCTGGACGCTTCACCCGCGTCGAACGTATCCAGGGCAAGTTCGTCCGTCAGTTCCGTCTGCCCGATGTCGCCGACGACGAGGCCATCGAAGCCGATTATGCACAGGGTGTGCTAACGGTGCAGATCGCCAAGAAGCAAAGCAGCCAGCCCCGACAAATCACCGTCCGGGTCAGCTAAGCGAGACTGCGCACGGCTTTCGGGGGTCCGCCCCGGCTGCCGTGCGCAACCCATCGATGTCTACGAGGCAAGCCCAGTGAGAACCGACAAACTGACCACACAATTCCAGCAGGCACTGGCCGATGCGCAATCGTTGGCGGTCGGTCGGGACCATCCGCAGATCGACCCGGCGCATGTACTGCTCGCGCTGCTCAATCAGGATGGAGGTGCGTCGCGGCAGCTGCTCGCTCAATCCGGCGCGCAGGTCGACGCCGTCCGCAACCGGCTGGACGCGCTGATCGATCACCTGCCCACGGTCGGACAGGCAACGGGGGATGTTCAGGTAAGCGCCGACCTGTCCCGCATCCTCAACCTCACCGATCGTCTCGCCCAGCAGCGCAAGGACGAATTCATCGGCTCGGACTTGTTCCTGCTCGCACTGGTCGACGACAAGACCAAAACGGGTCAGTTATTGCGGGATGCCGGCTGCACCAAAGACGCCCTGGCACGCGCCATCGAAGCCATCCGCGGCGGCGAACCTGTCGACAGCGCAGACGCCGAAGGCCAGCGTCAGGCGCTGGAGAAATACACCATCGATCTCACCGCCCGCGCCGAAGCCGGAAAGCTGGACCCGGTCATCGGCCGCGATGAGGAAATCCGCCGCGTGATCCAGGTGCTATCCCGGCGAACCAAGAACAATCCCGCGCTCATTGGTCGGCCCGGCGTCGGCAAGACCGCTATTGCTGAAGGCCTGGCGCAACGCATCATCGACGGCGAGGTGCCGGACGGCCTGCGCGGCAGGCGCCTGCTGTCGCTGGATCTGGGCGCGCTGATCGCCGGAGCCAAATTCCGTGGCGAGTTCGAGGAACGCTTGAAATCGGTGCTCAAGGACCTGTCCAAGCAGGAAGGCCGCATCATCCTGTTCATCGACGAGATCCACACCCTAGTGGGCGCCGGCAAGGCCGAAGGCGCCATGGATGCTGGCAACATGCTCAAGCCGGCTCTGGCCCGGGGCGAGTTGCACTGCATCGGCGCGACGACGCTGGATGAATATCGCGAGAACATCGAAAAAGACGCCGCGCTGGAACGCCGGTTTCAGAAGGTGGTCGTCGATGAGCCGTCGGTGGAAGACACCATCGCGATTCTGCGGGGGCTCAAGGAGCGCTACGAAGTCCACCACGGCGTGGAGATCACCGACCCGGCCATCATCGCCGCAGCGCGGCTGTCACATCGCTACATCTCCGACCGCCAGCTCCCGGACAAGGCCATCGATCTGATCGACGAGGCCGCCAGCCGCATTCGCATCGAAATCGACTCCAAGCCTGAGGCGATGGATCGTCTGGAGCGTCGCATCGTCCAGCTCAAGATCGAGCAGGAGGCCCTGAAAAAGGAATCCGACGAGGCATCGCGCAAGCGCCTTGAATCGCTGAAGACTGACATCACCAAGCTGGAACGCGAGTACTCCGATCTGGAGGAAATCTGGAAATCGGAAAAGGCCAGCGTCCAGGGCGCATCCAGCGCCAAGGAAGAACTGGAGCGCGCCCGCATCGAACTGGAGCATGCGCGCCGCGCCGGTGATCTGACGCGCATGTCTGAACTGCAGTACGGCCGCATCCCGGCGCTGGAACGTCAGGTCGCCGAGGCCCAGGCAGCCGACGACGGCGAACAACGCAAGTTCCAGTTGCTCAAGAGCCGCGTCACCGACGAGGAAGTCGGCGAGATCGTCTCCAAGTGGACTGGCATTCCTGTCGCCAAGCTGATGGAAGGCGAGCGCGAAAAACTATTGCAGATGGAAACGGTGCTCCATGAGCGGGTGGTCGGCCAGGACGAGGCGATCACTGCGGTGGCCAACGCCATCCGGCGTTCGCGTGCCGGCCTGTCGGACCCGTCCAAACCCGTCGGCAGCTTCCTGTTCCTGGGGCCCACCGGTGTTGGCAAGACCGAGCTGTGCAAGACCCTGGCCGGATTCCTGTTCGATTCCACCGACAACCTGGTGCGTATCGACATGAGCGAGTTCATGGAGAAGCATTCGGTGTCGCGGCTGATCGGCGCCCCACCCGGGTATGTCGGCTACGATCAGGGCGGCTACCTGACCGAGGCGGTGCGCCGTAAGCCCTACTCCGTGCTGCTGCTCGATGAAGTCGAAAAGGCCCACCCGGACGTGTTCAACATCCTGCTGCAGGTGCTGGACGACGGTCGTCTCACCGATGGTCAGGGCCGCACCGTGGACTTCCGCAACACCGTGGTGGTGATGACATCCAATTTGGGCAGCCATCTGATCCAGGATTTGTCCGTGGGCGAGGAGGCCGGTGACTACGCGGCCATCCGCGAAGCGGTGATGGAAGTGGTTCGCCAGCAATTCCGGCCCGAGTTCATCAACCGCATCGACGAGGCCGTCGTGTTCCATCCACTGGCCAAGGCGCAGATTCGAGACATCGCGCTGATCCAGGCGAGCGGCCTGATCCAGCGTCTGGCGGAACGCGACCTCGGCATCCGTTTCAGCGATGCCGCGCTGGATCGCCTGGCCGATGCCGGATTCGATCCTGTCTATGGCGCGCGGCCACTCAAGCGCGCCCTGACACAGTTGGTGGAAAACCCGCTGGCCAATCGGATTCTGGCGGGTGATTTCGAACCAGGGTCGACAGTGCAGGTCGATTTCGATGCAGATTCGGAGTCACTCCTGTTTCGGAGCGAACTCGGCTGAGTGCTCGTCGGAGGTCAGCCTTTGGTCGTGCCTGCCTTTGGATCATTCAGGCGGCTGGCTTCTCGCACGACCTCGGCAAACTCATGTCGGGCCTTGAAGATGCCGAAGGCCAGTACAGCGAGCGTTGTCCAAGTCCAGACAGGCCCGAACGGGTCGACGATGAACAGGAGCGCTACCGCCCCCGCATAGAGAACCACACGCCCGACCAACATCCGCGGCTGCGCCCACTTCAGCCCGAAATTGCGATGGATGTAGTACGGAATCCAGCGACAGATCGCCTGAACAATCAGCGCCATCGCGCCCGGTAGATTCGCCGGAACCACCAACAGGCAGGCAGACGCCCTGGCCAACTGCAGGACGTAGAGCAGCCAGACGCGGGTCGAGTAATCGACACGATTGTAGATACGAAACAGCGCGTGCAACGCCAGCAAGGCGAGCACCCAGACCGCGGTGATACGCACAAGCTCGCCGTCGGGCCTAAGCAAGGCGATGCCCGCCACGCCCAAGCTTAAGGACCAGAGCCATGGCTGCCATCTTGGCGTGGCCACCATATGGGTTGCGTACTGACGAGAAAGCTTGGGCGTAGATTCGTACAGCTCGCCACAGCGGTCGTTGTCCACATAGCCAGTCTCGTAAATCGCCCAGAACGAAACCAGCAGGCAGCCGAGCCCGATCACGTGCAGGACGGGTGCGTTGGTCAGTGCGATGGTCGCAAGCAGCCAATACATGAAGTCATCAAGCAGAATGCTCCGGCGCAGATACTTGGCGCCCGGCCGCTTGACCTTGGTGGTGTAATCGAACGGCAGGTACACCCGGCGCAAGGCTGGCATGTAGAGGGCATCAGGCCAATCGACTAGCTGACCCTGCGCCGCCGCGGCCAACAATGGCGCATCGGAGCGAGAGTCCGTGACCACGAGCGATTGCGCCACCACCTCTGCCCCGAGTCTGGACTGTACCAGCGCGAGTTTTCCTCTCGCTCGATCATCGAAACCGGACAGCGAGCAGGCGATCAACTCAGCGTCGCCCCAGCCCATCGCTTCCAGGAGCGGCCGGATGATCGGCTCAAAACCGATGCTTGCGACCACCACGCGACCTCGGGATTGCCGCAGCGCATCGGAGAGCGGCCGGTTGAGCATCTCCGGGCCGCGCCGCTGCACAAACCGTCGCCAGCGCGACCACTGCCACGGCATGGTGTAGAGGATGACCCGAATGCGCCAGACATCCCGCGTCGGCTCCCCACCCGTCCAGCGCCAGGGCTTGGTGATCTCCAGCACGCGCAGGAGCACCGCGGCCAGCAGGCCGAACATGGCCTGGTCGATGAACTCCTCGGTTGAATTCCTCAAGCAAAGTGTTTCATCAAAGTCGACGAGCACTGGGGTCTCGGCGTGCGCCACATCATGCAGCGCCTGCTCTGGCGTGCACAGATAATCCGGTTCCGTTCCCTCCATGACGTCTTCCATCGGTATTTCCTAATTGCTGCGGCGGACACCGACGCGACGCCCTTGGGCGAGGCGGCGGCAACCAGTGCAGGGCCGCGACGCCCAGACTCGAGAAGCTTCAAGCATGACCCACCGGCGATAAAGGTTTGGTGACCGTTCGGCAATGTAGCGATATCGCGACGGCGATGGCGTGGCGTTCACCCCATACACCCCTTCTCCCGGTGCCGAAACGACAGGGCTCGGGGAGGTCCATGCGTCCATTCACCGTCCAGCGTCTTTCGCCGACCCGGTCAACAGGTCGATGAGCTGGCGGCGTCTCCCGATCCCCAGTTTGCCGTATATGCGATGCACATGGTTGGCCACGGTCGACGGAGACAGCTCCAGTTCCTGTGCGATGACCTTGTAGCTCGCACCGCTGACCAGCCGATCGGCGATCTCACGTTCGCGCAGCGTCAGTACTTCCAGACGCTCGCGCTCCCAGATCCGCAGCAAGGTCAACTCCGCTAAGTGCTCCGCATACACCTGAAGCGGACCGACCGACAACTCCGAGCGATGCAGGGACTCGGGGACATCGAATGGCAGCTGGTGCCCGGTCCAGCCCGGAAAATGCCGCTGCATCAGCGAGCGGAACCCCCATTGGGCATCCAGTACCGCGCCTCCGGCATCCACCACGGCGGATGGCCGATGTGCGTGGGTTCCAGCCGGTTTGGCCAGACCCAGAAAATACGCCTGGGTCGCCGCGCCGATCATCGCCGGGGCGATCAACTGGAAGGCACGGATCTCATCATCGGTGAACGGGGCCTCACTGGTCCGGGTCAGTACGATCTCGGTGTTGAGCTCCAGCACCCTGTCCACCATCAGCACACCCACGGCGTCACGCACGCCATGCTGCTCCAGCACCCGCCGATATACCCGCGTGCGTGGCACCGGCTCGGGTGCGCAGCTGCGCGCCAGTGACTCGGCGACATCGGGGCGTTGACGCATGTGCAGCTTGAGTGGGTTGATCTCGGCGCTGCCCTCCCAGGCGCGCGGGAACTGAGGTGGCAACTGCCAAACGGTCAGCGCATGCGCACCGGCGCCGCGCTTCGCGCGCCGCCACAGTGCTCCGTCCGCCGAAGCGGCCGTCGCGACGGCTTCCAGCATCCAGCTTCGAAACCGCTCGGGCGGCTGACTCAATGCCCCTTCGAACAGATTCGCAACCAGTCCGGTGATATGCCCAGTATTTATTAACCCTTCCATTGGGCCTTTTTTATCCTATTTGAAGGAGTTTTATTAGGCCATTCTAACGGCCATGAAGCAACTCGCCACTCAATTCGTCGCCGCACTCCTACTTGCCATGGCAAGCGTCTCCGTTTGGGGCAACGACAACAACGTCAACGTCGCCGACGAGTCCGATTACTCGGTGCTGGTGTTTTGGGCGAGTTGGTGTGGTCGGTGTGATGCCGTATTGAAGGACATGGATGCGCTGCACATGTCCGGCGCCTTGCACGGTATTCCGGTGAAGGCCGTCAACATCGGCGCGCAGGCCAACGCCGCGCAGGCCTTGCTGCGGAAGGGTGGGCAGGACCTGCAGCTAATCGCCGACGGTCAGACGCTTGCCGAGCGATTCGGCGTGCAATCGGTGCCGTGGGTCGTGGTCGTCGACGCAAACGGTGAGCCGGTCTACGAGCCGAGTCGGAACACCGTTCCGACCCAGCTCGCCAAGTACGTTCAGATGGACCTAGCGCTGCGTCTCTAGCAGAAACTGCCCGGCGCTCGGTCAACCACGGTTCCGCTACCGGCTTAAAATGTCTGCCGAACCCGGAAGTAGTAGTTCGCGTCTGCGTCTTCTTCCGCGGCATCCGTCACGCCAGAGGTTGTCAACTCGATGGCCGAGCCGATCGCTGCTTCCAGCCCCCAGGGTAGCTTGCCGGTGATTTCAGCCCCGACGTCCGCCTGACTGCGGTCGTCCGTGTCACGCCCACCCACGTTGTCTTCGAAGCGGGTGATGCCGTACTCGGCGAACGTCTTCAGACCAACCTGCAAAATGTTGAACGAGTACTCCGGCGGCTCCCACTGCACGCGTGCCACGGCGCCGGAATCCCCGACCGCTAGGCCCGGCAGCGACGAATACAGACTGCCCGTGCCACCTAGCACCCATTGCTGCTGTTCGGGGACGGCATCCTCGGTCCACTGTCCAAACACTTCCGCAGTGAACGTGTGGCCATCGGTGAGGTAGCGGCCGCGTAGCGTAGGCCTGACCAGCAGATAACCCAGATCAGCAAAGGTCAGCGGTTCGTCATCGTCGCCGAAACCCTGCTTCCCGGCGAGATTGGATTCCAACTCGAACTGCCCATTCTCGGTTAGCCAGGTTTTGGTGTACCCGATCGCGATTTCTGCCGAGGTGTAGATCTCCTTCTGCACCAGCGTGCCGCTACTCTGGATATCGGTTTCCTTGTGCGTGCGTTCGACCTTGGCGAAGGTCGTCATGCGCGACGAGAAGTCCGCGAACACCGGATAGAGCCAGGAGACCTCGCCTTCCAACAGCTCGGCTTCGAGCGGCGTGTCCAGCACAACCTGGTCATAACCCACGCGATGCCCCGCAAGCGTGAAGACACCGAAACGCGTGACCTGTGAATACGACAACAAGTGCTCGGCAAAATCGTCGGACTGGTCGGCTTCGTTCAGGCCGACCAGCGCGCTGCGGCCGAAGCCGGTGAACTCACCGCCAAACTCGGTGCCGCCCTTGACCATCACATCAAGAAAATGCCGACCGACGAACCGATTCCCCGGGTTGCCGATCTCCAGGTAGACCTCCCCGGCCGGGCGGTCGCTATCCCGCTCGGTCACTGTCAGCTGGTTGTCGTCCAGACTCATCGAGTAATCACGACCAGCGCGATTCGAATGCAAGCTGGCCAGCGCTCGGCGGGGTTCCAGCTGTGTGTCGCGAGGCGACTCGCCGGTCAAGCCTTTGAAGTAAGGCGTTAGCGCCTCTGGCGCTGCCACCGAGTCGATGCGACCGGGGGCCAGATGCACAAACACGGTATTGCCCTGCCGTGCGTAGGTGAGCTGGCTGGCCGGATAACCTTGGAGATAGGCGGCTCGACCTATCACGCGAACGGCCGCCGAGAGATCTTCGGCGCCGTCGACGGCGCCCGCGGCCGCTTCTTGTCCCAGTACGCTGTCATCAACAACCCGAATGGTGAATCCATCGAACGTCAGGTCATACGCAGACCCGGACGCAGCTGATTGAATTGTCTGAGCGCTTCCCTGCTGCGGCGGCAGTGATGGTGGCACATCTACAGCCATGCTTGACTCCTTCCCTGAAAAAAATGCCCGCCGGGTGGGTTCACGCCGGCAGGCTATATTGTAAGCCCTCGCCTTCGTCTAGCTAGGCTTTCACTTGGCGTGGTTGGCGACACAGCAACCGATGGTTCAAGGCCTCCGTGAGTTCCAGCACCTGATCCAGTTCGGACTTGAGGATGCTGAGCTGGCCAACCGCGGTCCCTGTCGTGCTGTCGTCACTCACCTTGTCACGTAGAGCATCGGTCATGCAGCTGATGTATTCCAAGCGTGCACTGATGCCGTCTGCGATATCGATTTCGTCGATTTCATCCATCACGATGGTATGCCTCCCCTCGCCTAGACGCGGCTGTCAGCCGATGCGTCGCAGTTCAGGTCTGCACGGGACGCCAAGTCATCTGTAACACCGCAGAGCAGCTCGGTGCCGGATTCACGGACCAGGCTTTCCGCGCCAGTGGTGCCTTCATCCGGGTTATTGGCCACATCGATAATCGTGCCGCCGTCACCACCCACGCCACCGTCACCACCGCCATTGCCGCCATTCCCACCGTTACCGTCGCCAGGGGCGGAATCGGTGTCGTTGATGAGGCCCAGCCCCAGAGCGCCACCGGTGCCGGAGTCGTCACCATTGAGCACACCAGCGCCGATCTGGCCACCATTGCCGGACTCGTCGCCATTGAGCACACCCGCACCCAGCGTGCCTCCATTGCCGCTGCCGTCGCCGTTCAGTACGCCAACGCCGATCTGGCCACCGTTGCCGGCATTGTCGCCGTTGAGGACACCGGCACCGATCACATCGCCATTACCGGAGTTGTCGCCGTTGAGCACGCCTGCGCCGAGGAAGCCGCCATTGCCAGAGTTATCACCGTTCAGCACACCGACACCCAAGGCACCATTCCCGCTGTTATCTCCAGAGAGCACCGCCACACCGAGACCATCGCTATTGCCGCTGTTGTCACCGTTGAGCACACCAAGCCCGATCAGGTTGCCCTGCGCGGCGTTGTCGCCGGACAGAACCGCGACGCCAATCAAGCCGCCGGAGCCCGCGTTGTCGCCGGCCAGCACGCCGATGTTCAGCAAATCGTTGGCGCTGGTCACGTCTTCGCCCGTTCCGATCCAGATACCGTCATAGATCTCGCCGATTGGCAGCAGGCCCGCCAGCTGAGAAGCCGCGGCATCGAGCGTGAACAGCGTGTCGCCGCCATACATGATGTGGAGTGCATCACCATCGTTGAGCAAGCCGATACCAAGGCCCTCTGAGGACTGCCCAGAATGGGTGCCCGACAGCACGCCCAGCGCGAGCTGATCACCGTTGCCGGAGTTGTTCTCGTTGAGCAGGCCGACACCAAGCGCGCCGCCCTGCCCCGCGTTGTTTCCGCTCAACACGGCAAGACCCAGCAAACCGCCGGTGCCGGTGTTGTCGTCATTGAGAATCCCGATTCCCAGCAGGCCACCGTTGCCGGCGTCCGCGCCGGACAGCACCGCCGTACCGAGCAGACCGTCGTTGCCGGTGTTGCCAACCTGGTTGCCACCGAGTACTGCGATATCGAGCATGTTGTTCTCGCCGCCCAGACCCAGCATCTGCCCAAGCACAAGATCCGCCAACGGCTGACCAATCACCGGTTCGGTCAAGGCGAGAATCACCGGATAGCCCGAGCCGTCCGGCCCGGTTTCAAAAACGGAGATATCCAGAAAGCCGTCCGACGGGCCATCGACCGCGCTCAGTCCAGGCAAAGGCGCAGAACTGATGTTGTTGGTCAATCCTACGAGCCCGGCGGTGAGGCCGGAGGTGGTTCCGCGCAGCGATGCCACCGTGGCGCCCAGTAGCGGCACCGCACCAGCCGACGATTGCTGCGTGGTCGAAACCGAGTCGTTGCCCGACAGCGCGCCAAGCAGATTCCCTACAGGGCCTGCTTGGGCGGCGGTGCTGGCGACAAGGGCCGAAATTGCAAAAATTGGGGTGCGCATGTGATCGCTCCGGTAGGCAGTAGACGACCACATCACAACATGCTCGCGAGAGCCCGCATATCGTAACGTCTATGATCGTAAAAACTACGGTCGTAGAAATTACGAGGCAGAGACGAACCAAGGACAGCTTGCCAATGAATTCAATCTGGGACCGCTTCTTTCTGATTCAGCGAAAAATGCTGGGGCGGACCATGCGGGCGGGCGATGCGGGTGTTTTTTCCGACGTCGCGGAGGCCTTTGCCGAAGAATTCGCCGTGTCATTCGTGCGCTGGAATGTCGCGGGCGCCGATGGCATCGAGAAGACCGTGTTCACGTGGCCGGATGACCACGACGCCAATGCGTCCACAGGGACCGCAATGCAGTCCGTCACGATCAACGACACGCATCGAGAGCACCGATTCACCCTCGGAGAACTCGACAACAGCTCGATACTCCCTACGGAACTCGCGCATGCGCTCTGCTCCACGCTGATTTCAGCCATCGAATTCCATGACGAGTTCGATATGCACCTGGCCGATGCCCGCGGTGGTGGTGACGAACTGGGACATGCGACTGTCGATGCTGATGGCGAAGTCATTTATGCCAACGAACGCTTCGTCGCCCTGGTTCGTCGCAACGAGCCGGATTGGGATGCCCGTCGTCTACCGATGTCGCTGGACCAGTCTCCGACGGCATTGCGTCATGGCATGACATGGAAAGGACTCTTCTTCTACGTCGAGCCCAACTCGGTACATATCCGACTACGGGTCCGGCCCGACCGGCGCTTGCCTGATCTGTCTCCACGGGAGTTGGAAGTCGCGCAGCTGATCGCGTCGGGGATGACGTTCAAGGAAGTCTCCCGTCAACTCGAAATGGCGCCCTCGACGGCGTCGACACACCTTTACAAGGTCTACGACAAGCTCGGAATCAACCGCCGTTCCGCGCTCGTGGAATGGTTGACCGAGAATACGGATGCGCTGAATTCAGCCCGCGGCCGGGCACGCTGACATAACCGCCCGGTGATCGCGCCGGCACAGGCCGTTCAGCCCGGCGGTTTATCGCTGGCATTACCCCGAACCCAGTAGCGCTGCGGCACCTTGCGGCAACGGCTCTCCAACATGCCGTTGAGCTTGTCGAGGCCAGATCGCAGACGCTCGCCTTCGCTCACGGTATACCCGGCACGCATGCGTGACTGGAGCTGAAATTTACCTTCTTGATATTGGCGACAGCGGGACGCATCGCGAGCCGACCATCCGCGATCCACACGCCGCTGGGGTTTTCCGGCCACGCTCGGGGGGCGCGAACCCTCGCTGGAAACAGCGGGTGCAGCCGCTCGCGCTTCGATGTCCACGGCCCTCGACGACGACGCAGCCGCACAGGGCCGATCCTGGATGGAACGGTGTCCGGAACCGTCTTCGCAGATATACGCCGTCGCGGCCGCCATCGCCGGGAACGCGATCAGCCACGGCAGCACCAAGGTGCAGAGCAGGCCGATCGCTCCGATAGCCTGCCGACGCCGGCACATGACGACGCATGGTCCCGTCCGGGCCTCGTCAGTCGCGTTGATCACAGCCGGCGGTGGGTTCACCGTGAAATCCTGCCATCAACCGGGCCACTTTTCACCGGACATCCCTCAATACAAGAAAGCCCCGCAAAGCGAGGCCGACTTGTCGATTTAATTGGTGGGCCGTCGCAGACTCGAACTGCGGACCGAGTGATTAAGAGTCACCTGCTCTACCAACTGAGCTAACGGCCCTATTTCTTCAATTGCCCGTTCTTCGACTGCTCGGCCTGCGGCGCGAGCGTTCAAACAACCGAACGCCGAAAAAATGGGGTGGACGATGGGACTTGAACCCACGACCACCGGGATCACAACCCGGGGCTCTACCAACTGAGCTACGCCCACCATCGCCCGCCAGTTCGGCGGGGCGCGAAGTATAGTGAGATTGCGTTAGGGTGACAACGCCGGTGGCTTCGTATCGAACACTTCGGCGTTAACCAGCGCATTGCGATTCCGGATCGCCCCACCTTCGATCCAGGTCCTCAGTGCCAGTTCGGCAGTCTTGCCCGTTCGGGTCTTGGGAATCGCCGGTATCTGAAAGATATCCTTCGGCACGTGTCGCGGCGAGGCTTCACTGCGAAGGCGCCGGCGAATCGCCTGCGCCAAGTCGGCATCCAGGTCCGCAGACGGAGCCAGCACGACAAACAACACGATTCGCACGTCACCCTCAACCAGCGCGCCGATCGCTGCGGCGTCGGCCAGCTCCGGCATGCGGTCGAGCACGCGATAAAGCTCCGCGGTGCCGATGCGCACGCCACCGGGGTTGAGCGTGGCATCCGAACGGCCATGGATAATGAATCCGCCGTGGGCGGTCTTCTCGGCAAAGTCACCGTGATGCCAGATCCCGGGGAAATGCTCGAAATACGCGCTGCGATATCGCGCGGTATCGCGATCATTCCAGAACGCCACGGGCATGGAGGGGAACGGTGCTCGGCAGACCAGTTCGCCCTTCTCTCCGGTCGGTTGCGAACAGCCGTTCTCGTCAGCCACATCGACATCCATGCCCAGCCCTGCGCACTGAATCTCACCTTCGTAGACAGGCAGCGTGGGATTACCCAAAACGAAACAGGAGACGATATCGGTCCCGCCGGAAATCGATGCCAGTTGCACGTCGGGCTTGATCGCCGAATACACGTAGGCAAAGCCTTCCGGCGACAGCGGGGAGCCGGTTGAGCAGATGGATTTCAGCGCATGCAGGTCATGGCTTTTGACGGGTTCGCTGCCGGCCTGTCGCGCCGCATTGATCCAGCCGGCGGATACCCCCAACAACGTGACCTCGTACCGCGCCGCAATGTCGAACAGCACGTCGGTGGATGGATAGGCCGGGTTGCCTTCGTAGAGTACGACCGTGGCCGCGCTGCCCAGCGCCGACACCAGCCAGTTCCACATCATCCATCCGCAGGTCGTGAAGTACAGCACGCGATCCCCCGGCGCCACGTCGGAATGCAGCTGATGCTCTTTCAAATGCTGAAGCAGCGTGCCACCGGCGCCGTGCACGATGCATTTAGGCTGCCCCGTCGTGCCGCTGGAAAACAGAATGTACAGCGGGTGATCAAAGGGTAGCGGCAGGTATTCGCAGCCTTCGGAGGTGACATCGCTCCAGGCGATCCAACCCGGCACGGCCGCCTCGCCCAGATAGCTGACCATGACCACGCGCTTGACCGTCGTGAGCACGGCGCGCACGGCTTCCAGCTTATCGCGGATGTCAAAAACCTTGCCGCCATAGCGATACCCATCAACACCGATGAGCACGGTGGGCCGAATCTGTTCGAAGCGATCGAGAATGCCCTGCATGCCGAAATCCGGCGAGCAGGATGACCAAACAGCCCCGATCTTGGCGCTGGCGAGCGCCGCAATCATCGTCTCGGGGAGATTCGGCATGACCGCGGCGACTCGATCACCTGGCTCGACGCCCTGCTGCAACAGCCAGCCGGCCACGGCGTCGACCCGTTCGCGCAGTTGTGCGCGGGTGAGTTGACGATCCTCGACACCCTCTCCGGTCGCGATGATGGCGATGTCGCCATCGGATCCTCGCTCGATCAGGTTCTCGGCAAAGTTCAGCTGCGCGTCGGGAAAGAAGCGCGTGCCCGGCATGGCATCGGGCGGTTCCGTGACGTCCCGAGCACCGCGCGCGCCGCGCACGTCGCAGTACGTCCAGATGCTGCGCCAGAACGCCCCTGGTTCTGTCACAGACCAGCGGTGCAATGACGCGTAGTCTGCAAACGATCCGGCGCCCTGCTCGGCCAGGGCCTGGCGATACCGCTGCAACACGCTGGCCTCAATTCGCTCAGCGCTGGGAGTCCAAAGGGGTTCAGTCATTCTGCATCCGGTTGATGATCGGGATGAGCCCGCTGGAACGCGGGCAAGGCTCGTAGATGTCGTGTGATGCGCACCAGACGCGGCATTCGCTCCAGATCTACCCCGAATCGCTCAGCGTTGTACATCTGCGGAACCAAACAAACATCCGCCAATCCGGGTTCATCGGAAAAACAGCAAGTGAATGGCGCACACGCTGCCAACTGGGATTCCAACGACTGCAGACCTCGGTCTATCCAGTGAGCAGACCACTGCTGGCGCATCGCCGGCGCGTGGCCTAGCTCGTCGGTCAGGTATTGCAAAACGCTGAGATTTTGCAAGGGCTGAATATCACTCGCGATGGTCTGCGCGAACGACAACACGGCCGCCCGATTCGCGGGTTGCTCGGGCAGCAGCCCGGGATCGGGGGCCAGAGCCTCCAGGTAGTCGATGATGGCCAGCGACTGCGAGATCCGCGTCGCTCCGTCTTCCAGCAGCGGGACATACTGCTGAGGGTTCATCGAACGATAAGCATCCTGTCGTTGCTCGCCGCCGTTGCGCACCAGATGGACCGGCACCAGTTCATAGGCCACCCGTTTCAGCTCCAGCGCGATGCGCACTCGATAGCTGGATGACGAGCGCCAGTAGCTGTAAAGCCGAATCACGGGCGATCGATTTCGACCACGGTCTGCTTGATCGCACCGAAGATGCTCTGCCCGTCGTCATCCAGCATGTCGATGCCGACCGTGTCGCCATCTTTCAGAAACGGCGTCCTGAATTCTCCGGTTTCGATCTTGTCGAGCATCCGCCGCTCGGCGATGCAGCTATAACCCCGGCCGCCATCAGCCACCGGCTTGCCCGGCCCGCCATCCTCACCGCGGTTGGAAATCGTACCGCTGCCGATGATCGACCCGGCGCAGAGGCCACGGGTCCTGGCCGCGTGCGCAACCAATTGCGGAAAATCGAAGGTCATGTCGTCGCCGGTCTGCGGGCAGCCGAACAACTCACCGTTCAGCGTGGAACACAACTCGCCCTCCAGCTTGCGGCCATCCCAGGCGCTGCCCAGCTCATCCGGCGTGACGGCGACCGGCGAAAAGCTGCTCGCCGGCTTGCTCTGGAAGAAACCGAAGCCCTTGGCCAGCTCACCGGGAATCAAATTGCGTAACGAAACGTCGTTGACCAGCATCAGCAACCGAATCCGCTCCGCTGCGGCGTCGGGCGAGCTGCCCATGGCGACATCGTCGGTGACAACAGCAATCTCCGCCTCGAAATCCGCGCCCCAGCCGCGATCAAAGATCTCGATGGCATCGCGCGGGCCAAGGAATCCATCCGAGCCACCCTGGTACATCAGCGGATCGGTCCAGAAGCTCTCCGGCAGCTCGGCTCCACGGGCGCGGCGCACCAGCTCCACATGGTTTACATAGGCGCTGCCATCGGCCCATTGGTAGGCGCGCGGCAGCGGTGATTCACAGGCCGCCGGGTCAAATGGGAAGGCGTCATCCATGCGGCCGGTTGCCAGGTCTTCGGAGGCCATCTGCAATTGCGGTTCCGCCTCGTCCCAGTCATCCAGCGCCGCTTGCAAGGTGGCGTAAGGCGCGAGGACGGCCTGGGTCAGATCGCGACTGACGACCAGCAGCCGACCGTCACGGGTGCCATCGCGCAGACTCGCTAATTTCATGCGGTTTCCTTGGGTTGGAGTTCGAAGGTCAAGACGACTTACCCGGCGCGCCAGCTGTCCGCGTAGGCGGGCAGCTCAACCGTGCTCAGCGCATCGCTGGCCTGTAATGGATCGCGGGTATCCAGCATCACCGCGACTTCTTCGGTGAAGGTCTTGGCGCTGGCCTGTCCCGCCGCCAGCGCCTTGGGGTGCGGGCCATGGGTAAAACCGCTGGGGTGCCAGGTGATCGTGCCCGGCTCGATATTGTCCCGCGAGAAGAAGTCGCCGGCGTGATAGAAGATCACCTCGTCGAAGTCATCATTGTTGTGAAAGAACGGCACCTTCAGCGCGCCGGGGTCTGACTCGA
>NZ_CAXRDQ010000048.1:0-14918 GCF_964229365.1 Abyssibacter sp.
CGGCGGTCCCACGAGGGTTACGCTCTCCCGCAGGGTCTTAGTCGAGGGCGGAGTGTACCGTGACCGCGCCCGATGGCCAATGCTGATCTGAGTTGCGCACCACCGCTCTCAGCCCGGCGGTGCTGCGAACCCCGGCTTCACGCCCAGCGCCGCCTCGGCAAATTGCCGCTTGAGTGGCGGCAACACATCGGCCAGGTGCAGGCCGATGCCGCGCGCCGTGCTGACCACCGGATTGGCCGTCGCGAACAGACGATCCAGACCATCGATGCCCTGGCTCATGCGCGCAATCTCGGCGCGGCGCTCACGCTCGTAACGGCGGCGGGCCACGGGGCGCAGGCCCGTGGCGGGGTCGGACATCGCAACGCGCAATGCCCGCACGTCGTCGAAACCAAGATTGACCCCCTGACCGGCCAGCGGATGCACGACATGTGCGGCATCGCCCAGCAGGACACAGCGATTCGTCGTGAACCGTGCTGCGGTTTGCCGGCGCAGCGCGAAGGCGAAGCGCCGCGTCGGTGCGTACAGGCGCCCTAGACGCCCGCCGGTTGCCTCGGTAACCGCGTGGGCAAACGGCTCGTCATCCATCGCCAGCAACCGCTGCGCCTGCGCGGCCTCGGTGGACCAGACCAGCGACACGCGGCCATCGGACAGGGGCAGCAGTGCCACCGGACCGGTCGGCAGAAACCGTTGCCAGGCCGTGACGTCATGCCCGTGTTCACAAGCGAGATGACAGACGATGGCCTGGCCGCCGTAATCGCGACCGGCGACCGGAATGCCCAGCGCCTGCCGGCCCGGCGACCCTGCGCCGTCGGCGAGGATGAGCGTTTTGGCCAGCCACTGAGCGCCGGAGTCCGTCGTCACCGCAACGGCGTCCGTCTGGTCGGACACCGCGGTGACGGCATGGCCGAAAGCGATGTTGGCCAGCGCGGCCTGCGCCGCCGAAACCAGCGCCGAGTTCTCGACAATGGCGCCGAGGCTGCGCAGGCCGAATTCCGCAGCGCGGAAGCGGATGTCCGAACCGGACACCGCGTCCCACACGGTCATGCCGGCATAGGGTTGTGCGCGGGTGACGACGTCGTTCCAAAGCCCCAGGCTCTCGAGCAAATCGATGGACGCCGGTGATAGCGCGAACACGCGCGCATCGACCTGCGCACCCTGCGGTGAGTCGACGGGCCGGCCGGCGTCCAGCACGGTGACCTGATGCCCCTGGCTGCGCAGCGCGAGGGCTGCGACGGCCCCCACCGCCCCGGCGCCGATGACCATGACATCGCAGTGCTGCGGAGCGCTGCTCATGAAACGACCTGAGGCTCGTGGGTGGAGATCGGCAGGCCCCGCGCCAGCCGCGGGGGCTGGCCGGCGAAGCCCGTGGAACGGACGGCCATGCGCCGCTTCAGGCCCGGCAGCAAATCGGTGGTCAGCAGCCCCAGGTTGCGGCCGCTGCGCAGGCCCGGCGTGTGATTCGAGAACAGCTGGATCAGGCCGTGGGTCATGCCCGCCACGGCGCGGCGATCGGCTTCGCGACGGCGCGCGTAGCCTGCCAGCCGCGCGGCATCGCCCATGCCCTGACCTTCGGCGCAGGCGTCCGCAATAATTTCAGCCAGTGTCGCGGCATCGCGCAAGCCCAGGTTGAAGCCCTGCCCGGCCACCGGATGCAGATTGTTCGCGGCGTTGCCGATCAGCACGGAACGCGGCCCGACCAGACGCCGTGCCATGACCCGGTAAAGCGGATAGGCCTGGCGCCGACCCAGCGCGTGCAAACGCCCGAGCCGCCGACCGAAATCGGCATTGAGCCGGGTCAGAAATTCAGCCTCGTCCTGGCTGACGAGTTCATCGGCGTCCTCGACCGGACGCGTCCACACCAGCACGCAGCGCTCATGCGGCCCCGGCAGCAACGCAATCGGCCCGGTGGCGGTGAAACGTTCGAAAGCCCGGCCATCGATGGCCCTGGACGTGGCGACACTGCTGACGATCGCCTTGGCACCATAGTCATGCAGATCCGCCTCGACACCCATGGCCGTGCGCACCTGGGAGCGCGCACCATCCGCACCCACGAGCAGCCTCGCTCGCAGACTGCGGCCATCGTCCAGCGTGACGTCCACCGAGTCATCGCCGGTCCATGCCAGCTCGGACAGGCTCGCCGGACAGATGAAGTCGATCCGATTGCTGGCCTCGATTCGCTGGAACAAGGCCTGGCCGACGCTGCGCGTGGGAATGACATAACCCAGGCCCGGCAGGCCGTAGTCGGCCGCCTGCATCCGGGTGATGCCGAAACGGCCCTGGTCGGAGATATGGATGGAGCGCATCACCGCGGCATCCGCCGCCATGCCGGGCCATACACCCAAGGTCTGGAATATCACCCGCGAGGCCGCGTTCAGCGCGATGGTGCGCTCATCGAAACTCGGCTGTGCCTCGCTGCCCAGCGGCAGCGGCTCAATGACGGCGATGCGCAGCGGCAGATCAGCCAGCGCCACCGCAAGGCTGGCGCCGACCATGCCACCGCCGGCGATGATCACGTCATAAGTGTTTGACACCTGCGACGCTAGCCCGCCATCAGGGCTTCGATCTCGTCCGCGTGCTTGGGCACATCGGCCGTCAGCACGCGGGGTTCGCCATCGGTGACGACCACGTCATCCTCGATGCGCACACCGATGTTCCAGAAGCGTTCGTCCGCGCCTGGCGTGCCTTCGGCCACGTAAAGCCCCGGCTCCACCGTGAGCACCATGCCGGGCTCCAGCTGGCGGGAGTTGCCGTCGTCGTAGTAGGCGCCCACGTCATGCACGTCCATGCCCAGCCAGTGGCCGGTGCCGTGCATGAAATAGGTCTTGTAGGCCTCATCCTCGATCAGCGCGTCCACATCGCCGGTGAGCAGGCCGAGGTCAACCAGGCCACGGGTCAGGGTCTTCACCGAGGCCATATGCACATCGTCCTGATGCCGCTGGCCGGCACGCGCCGCGTCGATGGAGGCCAGCTGCGCCGCGAGCACCAGGTCGTAAATCGCGCGCTGCTCACCGCTGAAGCGACCGTTGACCGGGAAGCTGCGGGTGATATCGGCGCAGTAGCCATCGTATTCGGCGCCGGCATCGATTAGCAGCAGGTCGCCGTCAGCCAGCACCGCGCTGTTTTCCACGTAATGCAGGATGCAGGCGTTGGCGCCGCCCCCAACGATGGTGCCGTAGGCCGGCTCCATCCTGGCCATCGCGAAACTGTGGTGAATCTCTGCGGCGATCTGGTACTCGGTCATGCCGGGCTGACAAACCCGCATGGCCCGGCAATGAGCTTCGGCCGAAACCCGGCCTGCATGCGCCATCATCTCCAGCTCACCGGCCGACTTGATCAGGCGCTGCTCGTGCAGGGTCGCGCCCAGGCTGACGATGGCCTCGGGCGCGGCCGGACCGCGGCGGCTGGCAGCACGCAAGGTGTTGACCCAGCCCAGCACCCGCTGGTCCCAGGCGGAGGACAGACCCAGCGTGTGGACGACCTTCGAGCGGCCACGCAGCAGCTTGGGCAGCACGGTATCGATGGCATCCAGCGTGTGTCCCTGGTCGGCCCCATAATTGGAAACCACGCCTTCCGGACCGGCGCGCAGGCCGTCCCAGATCTCCCGTTCCCGGTCACGCGGCCGGCAGAACAGGTGGAATTCGCCATCGGCGTGACCCGGCGCCAGTACCGCCAAGGCATCGGGTTCGTTGAATCCGGTCAGGTAGCGGAAGTCGCTGTCCTGACGAAACGGATAGTGCACATCGCTGTTGCGCGTCTGCTCGATGGACGACGGGATGATGGCGACGCCGTCGTTCCCGATGGCCTCCATTAGCTGGCGACGGCGGGCGGAAAATTCAGCCGGCTCGATCGCGGGACCAACCGGTACGGCGTTCGTGTCGAGGGGGCTCATCAGTGAATCGACTCCTGCCGGTCCTGCGACTCGGCCTGTTCGTGCAACTCGAAAAACAGCATCTGCGCGCCCACGCGCACGTACTCGATCAATTCGGCGTAGGCGGTTTCCTCCGACTCGCTTTCCTCGATATTCCCGGCGCGGGCAATCTCACCAAAGTCGCGCACGACTTCCTGGGCATCGCTGGACAGCGATTCGATGGAAAAGCCCGGCAGCGATGCAGCGCCGAAGAGAAAACCCTGGCACCAGAGCGCCAGTGACTGCACGCGATCGGGCAGCGTGGCGGTGTCGTCCGGCAGCATCGGGGCGAACCCCATGTCGGCATCGACAAAATCGTGGGCGGTGTCACCGCGCAGCTGTTCCAGCACGGTGCGTGCGGCATCAGCCGCCTCGCCGCGACTCAGGTCAGCAGCGATGCCGAGGTCTACGGGCGGCTCGATACCGGCAGCAATCATGCCGGCCAGGGTGCCGTGGTATTCCGCGCCGGGTTGGTGGATTCCCAGCCCGGAGAGCGCGCCTTCCAGGCTGTCATAGTCAATGTCGGTCATGGCGAGGGCCGTAAGAAAGACCCGTTATGATAACGCGGTCTCCTCCCCATGAAGGGCTTTGTGAACCGCCTCCCCGATCCCGTCGCGATGATGCAGTCGCTCATCGCGCTGCCCAGCATCTCCAGCGCCCAGCCGTCCATCGACCAAAGCAACCGCGCGGTGGCCGAGCAACTGGCCACCTGGCTGCAACCGCTGGGTTTTCGCTGTGAACTGCTGCCGCTGCCGCGACAGCCGGACAAGTGCAATCTTGTCGCCACGCTGGGGCAGGGCTCCGGCGGCTTGGTGCTGGCCGGACATCTGGACACCGTGCCCTACGACGAAGGCGCCTGGAACAGCGACCCGTTTAATGGAACGGTGCGCGATGGCCGCCTCTACGGCCTGGGCAGCACCGACATGAAGGGCTTTCTCGCGCTTGCCGCCACCGCCGCGGCCCGGTTTCAGGCCGGGCAGCTGCGCGAGCCGTTAATCCTAATCGGCACCGCCGACGAGGAAACCGGCATGGAAGGTGCGCAGATGTTGCTGGAGACCGGACGTCCGAAGGCCCGCCACGCCGTCATTGGCGAACCCACCGGCATGCGGCCGATTCGCGCCCACAAAGGCATTCTGATGGAGGCGATCCGCATCAATGGCCGGGCAGGTCATTCCAGCAATCCGGCATTGGGCACGAATGCCATCGAGGGCATGGCGCGCGTGATCGAGGCGCTGCGCGGCCTGCAAAACGAGCTGCGCGAAACCTTCAATGATCCGGTGTTCGCGGTTAACCACCCGACATTGAACGTCGGCCACATTTGCGGCGGTGACGCCCCCAACCGCATACCCGCGCTCTGCGATCTGCACATCGACCTGCGCTTTCTGCCCGGCATGTCGATAGAGGATCTGCGCGAACGCATCCACCGCGCCGCGCAAACGGCGGTGGACGGAACCGACTACGGCCTGGACGTGCATCCACTGTTCGATGGGACCCCCGCTCACGGCTGCGATGCCGCCGCCGCGATCTGCCGCGCGGCGGAGCAGCTAACCGGCCACAACGCCGGCGCCGTGGACTTCGCCACCGAAGCCGGCTACTTCGGCGCGCTGGGCATGGACACGATCATCATGGGCCCCGGCGACATCGACTGCGCTCACCAGCCGGACGAATACCTCCGGCTCGACCGCGTGGAACCGACCATCGACCAGCTGGCCCGGCTGATCCAGCGTTTCTGCGTCGAACCGCAGACCGCCAGCCCACACTGATACAAGCGCCAGGGCGCTGCGCTACGCTTAGCCGTTGGGGACCCACACCAAACCGAACGGACTCGAAGGATCAACCGCATGAGCCAGCACCCTCTGGTCGAAGCGCTGCGCGAATTCGCGCCCTATCTGCATGCCCATCACGGGCGCACCTTCGTGCTCTGCATTCCCGGAGAAGCACTGCTAGACGAGGATCGCCGCGCGCTGATCTACGACATCGCCTTGCTGCGCAGCCTGGGCGTTCGGCTGGTGCTGGTGCATGGCGCAAGGCCTCAGATCGAAGAGCGCCTGGCCGCGGAGCGTTGTAGCTGCGACGTCATCGAGGGGCTGCGTGTGACCTCGCCTGCTGCCATGGGCAGCGTGGCTGCCGCTGTGGGCGCGGTGCGCATGGAACTGGAGGCACTGCTGTCCACCGGCGTCGCCAGCTCTCCCATGGGTGGTGCCCGGCTGGAAGTCACCGGCGGCAACTGGGTTGTCGCCCGGCCCGTGGGCATTCGCCATGGCATCGACTTCCAGCTCACCGGTGAGGTTCGGCGCATCAATGTCGATCCGCTGCAGGCGGCGCTGAACCGTGGCGCAATCGTGCTGCTGTCACCGGCCGGATACTCGCCGACCGGCGAAACCTTCAACCTGCTGGCCGAAGAAGTCGCTCTGAAGGCGGCGGTCGCCCTGCGCGCCGACAAGCTGGTCTATCTGCACCCGGAACCGTCCGCGGCAACGCCCAACCAGTGGTCACTGGCGACGGCGCGGGATCAGCTGGCCTGTGCGCCGGATGATGCGCTGTTCCGCGCCGCTGTGGAGGCCGCGGAAGCCGGGGTGCCGCGTGTGCATGTGGTCAGCGCGCGATCCGATGGTGCGCTACTCACCGAGCTGTATACCCGCGACGGCATCGGCCGGATGATCGCCAGCGACGGCTACGACGCCGCGCGACCGGCACGCATCGACGATGTGGGCGGCATTCTTCAGCTTATCGAGCCGCTGGAACGCAAGGGAATTCTGGTCCCGCGCTCACGCGAGCAGCTTGAACTGGATATCGACCGGTTTCTGGTCATGACCCGCGACGCCATGGTCATCGGCTGCTGCGCGCTCATGCCCTACTCCGACGAACAGATCGGCGAGATCGCCTGCATCGTCGTCCACCCGGACTACCAGCGTGAAGGCCGCGCCGACACCTTGCTGCGCCAGGCCGAGGAGCGCGCGCGCTCTGAAGGTTTGACGCGGGTCATGGCGCTGACGACACACACGCCGCACTGGTTCATCGAGCGGGGTTTCGCCCAGGCCGATGTCGAATCGCTGCCCGTGGAAAAGCGCGCGCTGTACAACCTGCAGAGGAACTCGAAGGTGTTCGTCAAGACGCTCTGAATCCGGCGAATCCCCGGTTGCTTTCTCAATCCAACCCTGTAAAACCGGCGACGCACTCGCCGGCCGGACCCGAGGCCATGACCGACTCTATCGACCACAACACCGCCTGGGCGCAACGTGATCTGGACCATGTCTGGCATCCCTGTACCCAGATGAAAGACCACGAGGCACTGCCGCCGCTGCCAATCCGCTCGGCGCAAGGCGTGTGGCTGGAAGATTTCAACGGCCGTCGCTACATCGACGCTGTGAGCTCCTGGTGGGTGAACCTGTTCGGCCACTCCAACCCTGTGATCACGGCCGCGCTGAAGGACCAGCTCGACACGCTGGACCACATCATGCTCGCAGGCATGACCCACTCCCCCGCGGTGGAACTGGCCGAGTCATTGGTCAGGCTGGCGCCCGAGCCGCTGACGCGTTGCTTTTACGCGGACAATGGTTCGGCCGCGGTCGAGGCGGCGCTGAAGATGAGTTTTCACTACTGGCTCAACCGCGGCGAAACCCGTCCGCGCTTCATGTCGCTGTCCAATAGCTACCACGGCGAAACCCTGGGCGCGCTGGCCGTCGGCGACGTGCCGCTCTACAAGTCCACCTACGGACCGCTACTGCTGGACAATATCGTCGTGCCGGGGCCCGACTGCTATGGCCGGCCCGAAGGCATGAGCTGGCGTGAACACTCCGAGGCCGCATTCGCCGCCATGGAAACCGCGCTGGAACAGCATGCCTCCGAGGTCTCGGCAGTGATCGTCGAGCCGCTGGTGCAATGCGCCGGTTCCATGCGCATGTATGACCCGATTTACCTCACCCGCCTGCGCGAAGCCTGCAACCGGCATAACGTCCACTTAATCGCCGACGAGATCGCCGTCGGGTTCGGCCGCACCGGCACATTGTTCGCCTGCGAACAGGCCGGCATTGCCCCCGATTTTCTGTGCCTGTCCAAGGGCATTACCGGCGGCACGCTGCCGTTGTCCGTGGTGCTGACCTCGGACGATATCTACCAGGCGTTCTACGACGATTACGCCAAGATGCGGGCCTTTCTGCACTCGCACAGCTACACCGGCAATGCCCTGGCCTGTCGGGCAGCGCTGGCCACGCTGTCGATTTTTGAATCCCGTGATGTGCTGACCGAGGTTCGAGCCAAGGGCGCGGCAATGGAAGCGGCGGCGGCGCCCCTGCGTGATCACCCGAACGTCGGCGACATGCGCCGCCACGGCATGATCATGGCCATCGAGTTGGTGCGTGACCGCGACAGTCTGGAACCCTTCGACTGGCGAGAGCGCCGCGGCCGCCGGATTCATCGTCATGCGCTCACCGAGGGCGTGCTGCTGCGACCGCTGGGTGATGTCGTGTATTTCATGCCGCCCTTCATCATCAACGACGACGAAATCGAGGCCATGGTCGGCGCGGCGATACGCGGCATCGAGCTCGCGGTTGCAGGTTAGACGCGCTTGCGTATTTCACGGTTTTACGTCGACCACCCCCTGGAGCAGGAGGCGCAGTTCGAATTGCCGGACGCGGTCGCGCATCATCTGGTCCGCGTTCTGCGCGCACCCGCCGGGACCGCACTGCGGCTGTTCAATGCCGACGGCATCGAATGTGAGGCAACGCTTTGCGCCGTTTCCAAACGGTCGGCCAGCGTGCGGTGTGGCCATATGGTGGCCACGATCACCGAGCCACCGATTCGCATCGCGCTTTATCAAGCCCTGAGCAAGGGCGAGCGCATGGACTATGCGGTGCAGAAAGCCACGGAACTGGGTGTGGCGGAAATTCGCTTGCTGAACACGCAGCGGGTGGATGTGCGACTGGGTGGCGATCGCCTGGACAAGCGCATGTTGCATTGGCAGCGCGTCGCCATCGCCGCGGCGGAGCAGTGCGGGCGAGTGTCGGTGCCAACGATCCACAGGCCGGTCGAATGGCCGGTGGAAGCGCCCGCAGAGGGACAGGCGCTGGTGCTGGACCCGGAGACCGACACCCGTCTGAGTGCGCTCGCCCCTACCGACGATGTCGCAATTGCGGTCGGCCCCGAGGGAGGCTTCACCGCCGACGAAGTGCAGCGCGCCCAGGCGCAGGGCTGGACCGGGTTACAGTTCGGGCCGCGCATTCTGCGCACCGAAACCGCGGGCCCGGCCGTTATCGCCGCCGTTCAGGCGCGGTGGGGTGATCTGTAGCGGCTAACTCAGGAAGGCGGGCAATTCCGCGGCTTCCAGCGACCCCGCTTCCACGCGTACCAGCGCACTGGCGAGTTGCGATTCGATGCGGTCAAGATCGGGAATCAACGCGAGATTGGTCCCGATGCGCACGCGGCAGGCGGTGTTGTTGCGCTCGGGCAGGTCGTCCGACCAATCCGGTTGCAACGCCCGTTCATTGACCGTGACCAGATGCGGATAACCCTGGGCCACGATCACGTACTGCCCGGCCATGACCTGATCGGTCACAGTGTTCAGAACCAGCAGTCGCGCCCGCGGCATGCGCTCCGGAATGGGCAGCCCGAGCAGGCCCTCGACGGCGATCAGCGGCAACCGCCGGTCTCGCCAATCGACGAATCCGAGCAGCCAGTCGGGTGAACCGGTGTTGATATCCACATGCTCGAAGGCGAGCACATCGGCAATCGCCGCATTGGGCAGCAGCCAAGTTTCGCCATTGAGCGTGATGAGCGCTCCGTAGACCTGGTCCGGCATTGCTTCATCCATGACCGGCCTCCTGCATTTCACCCAACACGGATTCGATCTCGCTGAGCAACTGAGCTTCCTGGTACGGCTTGATCAGGTAACGGTTCACGCCGATGCGCGCCGCGCGTTCGCGGTGCTTATCGCCCGAGCGCGACGTGATCATGATGATCGGCAAATCGGCCAACTCCGCCGTATTGCGCACATAGGTGGCCACCTCGAAGCCATCGACGCGCGGCATTTCGATGTCGAGCAGCATCACATCCGGCCGTTCGCCCTGCAGCTGCGCCATCGCGTCCATGCCGTCCTTCGCCGTCACCACGCCATAACCGTTGCGCGTGAGCAGGCGCTCGGCGACGCGGCGCATGGTGATCGAGTCGTCGACCACCATCACCGTCAAGGCATCGACGCCGCGCTCTGGCTCGGCATCAACGGGTGCTGCAATCGGTTGCAAGGTCGCACGCTGAGCGGCGGCGCGAAGCAGGCCCGCCAGATCGAGAATCAGCACGACCTCGCCATCGGGCATGATCGTGGCCCCGGCCATGCCGTCGATGGCGCCAACCTGCGGCCCGACCTGCTTGGACACGATTTCGCGATTGCCCTGCAACTGATCGCAAACCAATGCCACGCGCCGTTCGGCCCCGCCCAGGCCTTCCGTGTAGGCGGTCAGGATCACCGGCAGATTCCGGGCTTCGAAGCTATCGGGCACCGGGATGCCCAGCAACGTACCGACATAGCGAACGTCATAACGCTCGCCGCCGTATTCATAACTGGGCTCGTCGCTGGCCGCCAGGCGCGCCAGGTCGGCTGCCGGAACCCGGCCAATGCCCTGCACCCCACCGATCGGCACGGCGTAGGTTTCCTCGCCCACCGACATCAGCAGCGCGCGGCTGATCGCCAGCGACAGCGGCAGGCGGATGACAAAGCGCACGCCCTTGCCGAATTCGGATCGCACGTCGACCGAGCCACCCAGGTGCTTCACCTCGGCGCCGACCACATCCATGCCGACCCCGCGACCGGCAACCTGGCTCAGGTTGTCCGCGGTGGAGAAGCCCGGTTCGAAAATGAACTGCGCCACGGCTTCGTCGGACGGCTCAGCCGTGGGATTCAGCAGGCCGCGTTCGACCGCCTTCTGGCGGATCTTCAGCAGGTTCAAGCCGCCGCCATCGTCGGCGACTTCCATCACCAGCTGTGTGCCCTCGCGACGCAACCGCACATCGATGCGCCCGTTCTCGGGCTTGCCGGCGGCGACGCGTGCCTCGGGCGATTCGATGCCGTGATAAACCGCGTTGCGTAGCAGATGCTCCAGCGGACCGGTCATGCGCTCCAGCACATTGCGGTCCATCTCGCTCTCGATGCCTTCGAATTCGGCGGTGACGGCCTTGCCGAACTCGGCCGCTGTCTGCCGGACCACGCGTTGCAGCCGTTGCACCTGCCGGGAGAACGGCACCATCAGGGTGCTCATCAAGCCCTGCTGCAAGGACGTGTTGATCTGCCCCTGGTGGCGCAGCATGCCGTCGACCTCGCTGACCTGCTGCGACAGCGTGTCCTGCAGGTTGCCCAGATCGGCCACCGACTCATTCAGGGCGCGCGACAGCTCCTGCATGCGCGTGTAGCGGTCCATTTCAAGCGGATCGAATTCGTCTTCGTAACGATCCGGTCCCTGCTCCGACCGACCATGCTGCCGCGCCTGAATCTGCGCGTCGGTTTCCATCTCCATCTGCCGCAGCTGCGACCGCGCGCGGTCGATGGTCTGCTGCAACTCGTTGAGCTGGCTCGCCAGACTGTTGGCCTGCTGTTCCAACCGCGAGTGGAAGATGCCCACTTCACCGGCCTGGTTCAGCATCGTGTCCAGCTGCTCGACGGTGATCCGGGCGGTTTCACGGCGCACCAGAATCTGTTCGTCCTGCGCGGCCGGCGGCTGCCAGAACAGGCGCGCGTCCCAGTCGCGGATCTCCGCCTCCGGCGGCTCAATTCGCGGTGCGGGCAGCGCGTCATCAGCAGCTGAGCGCTGCTCTTCTTCGCTGTCTTCGATCAGATCCTCTTCGGCTGGAACCGCCGATGCGCCAACCACCTCGTCCGGTGCCTCAACAGCCGGATCGGCAACCGGCGCGGATTCTTCCACCTGGACGGGATCGGGCGCCTCCAGCGCCGGTTCCTCGGCCACCGACTCGACGAGGACCGAATCCGGCACCGTCGGCGCTCGCAATGACCGTTCAACATCGTCGGCCGTGGTCGCCAGCCGCTCGGCGCCCATTTCCGCCTCGCGTAGCCACTGCGGCGTGAACTGCCCGCTCAGCAGCAGACGTTCCAGCGCCGTTTCAAGCTCATGGACTTGATCACCAAACGCCATTAACCCCGACACTCGGGCGCCGCCCTTCAAGGTATGCAGACAGCGCCGGACCGTCGCGACGGCGGCGACTTCACGCGACGGATCGATCGCCAGCCCGGCCAGCGCCGTGCCCATCTCGTCGAGAAGCTCGCGCGCTTCGGACAGGAAAATGTCGACGACTTCCTGATCGATGGCCTGATCGACGCCCCCATCATCCGGCAGCGCTTGTGCGATACCCATCGCCGCCAGCGATTCATCCGGCGACTCCTCTTGCGCCGGCTCTGCAAGCAACTCCGATTCGTCCGCGATTGGCAGATCAATGCTGGCATCGTCGGCGGCACCGACATCGCCGGGTTCGTCCGATGGCCAAAGCAGTTCGACCGTGTCGGGTGCGTCCGACGGAGGTGCGGCCTCATTGGTCTCAACCTGTAATACGTCTTCCGGCGGGGCGATCGGTGGATCGGCCTCTGGCGTCAACGGGACATCGGCGGCGTCGGGGAGTTTGACCTCCTCGTCACCCGGCGGCTGCGACAACGCCGCCAGGTCAGCTTGCTTGCCCAGTCGCTCCAGATCCTCGATGTCATCAAGAACGCGACGACCATCGAGCGATTCCGCACGTTCCAGTTGATCGACTAGGGCGTGGAACCCATCGACGACGGTATGCAATTGGCTGACCACCCCGGCATCGCGAGCCAGCCGTCCCGCCAGCATGTCGCTGACAACATCCTCCAGCCGGTGGCTGACATTGCCCAGCGCCGATACGCCGGCCGTGCGGGCACCGCCCTTGAGCGTGTGCAGCGCACGTGCGATCTCATCCAGTGGTTGATCGTTGGCCGGATTGTCCTCGAACAGCGCGAACGCATGATCGATACCCTGCAACAGCTCACGCGCTTCCTCGGCAAACGTCGCGGCCAGTTCCGCGTCGAAATCGTCATCCGGCACTGCACGGGTGATCGGCACTGATGCGGCTAGCGAGCCAGGATCCGGGCCTTCCGGTGTCGCCGCCTGTTCGGCGGCTTCAAGCGTCGGCGGCTCGGCGTCGCCCGCGGTATCGCTTGCCAGGACGATTGCGCGTTCGGCCTCGTCGAACAATGGCGGCTGGTGCTCCGGTATGTTCACGGCCAGCCCGGAGCGGTGCGCATCGAGCATCTGATAAACGTGCTCGATGCCGGAGTCCATGCCCGCGAACCAGGCGGTATCAGGCGGCGGCGCACCCGCGCTGTCCCGGACCAGGACGCGCTCACGCAGGCTGGCCGCGAGTTCGCGAACGTCCTCGACATCCGCCATGCCCGCGCTGCCCTTTAACGTATGCAGGGCCTCGGCGACCTTGCGCGCATGATGCTCGGCCGCCGGGGTGCTCTTCCAGGCCTGAATCTGCTGCTCGATGCCATCCAGCAGCTCCGCTGCCTCGTCGGTGAAAGTGACGATCAGCCGCCGCCGGGCGCTAGCCTTGCGGACATCTTCGGGCAGTTCGCGAAGCGCCTGCGTGGCGCGCTCACGCAGGCTTTCCAGCCCGGGCCGCTCCACGATTCCCGCCTCGTCGGCATCCAGCCAGGCTGCGAGCTCGGCCATGGTCTCGTAGATCAGCGAGCGCTCGGCATCACCCAACCCCAGACCCGCCGTCATCACGGTCTCGCAAAGATTCTCCAACTCCGACGACAGCTCGGAGATCGATTCCATTGACAGCGAGGCAGAGGCACCGGACAAGGTGTGCAGCGCCCGCACGAGTTCATGCGTGACCGGAAAGCGGCCGTGCTCGTTCGCCGGTTGCGTGTCCAGCCACAGCCGGATCGTCTCGAGATGTTGCCGCGCATCCTCGCGAAAAATCCGATGGATTTCTGGATCGAAGTCCTCGTCCGCGTCGTCGATCTGCAAACCGCGTGCGACGCGATCCGTGCGGGCGACAAGCTCCCGCGCCTGTTCGCCCAGCGGCTCGCCATCCCGGAAGTTGCTGACCACGCCGGGCAATGCGTCCACCGCCTGTTCCAGCGTCTTCACGACCGCCGGGGTCACGCTCAGCGCGCCTTCCAGGCAGCGGTTGAGCATGTGCTCCACAGACCAGCCGAACTCGCCAATGTCGGTCGCTCCGACCATGCGCCCGCTGCCCTTGAGCGTGTGGAACGCGCGGCGAATCGTCGTCAGCGTCTCGTGATCTTCGGTATTGCGCAGGAAGGTCGGGAGATGCCCTTGCAAGGTTTCGAGAACCTCCGCGGCCTCTTCCAGGAAGACATCGCGAATCTCGGGATCGATCTCGTCCGGGCGGGCCGGCTCGGGCAGCTCGATCGCCTCGGCTGCCGCGGACTGCGACGCGGGATCGGCACGCAAACGCTCGTCGACCTGCGCAAGCACCGTATCGAGCTGGTCCAGCAAATGCTCGGTCTGCGGCTGCGACTGCTGCAACGCTTCGATGTAGCACTCAGCCAGAGCGACCGCATCGGCGAATCCGTCCGCCAGCGCTGAGCTGTCGCGGATATCGCGGAAGCCGTCCAGATCCATCGTGGCCCGCAACCGCGCCGTCAACGCCGCTCCGCGGTCGCTTTCTAGCACCGACAATGCGGATTCGACCTGATGCAGCATGCGCTTGGCGTCGCTCAGCAACCCCGGCTCACCACGTGCGATGTACTCGCTGATCTGATCCTTGAGCTGCGACAGGTTGACCAGCGACTCGCGCAATGCCGCCGCCGCACCTTCGCGATGGTCCAACCGGACAGGCGGTGGTTCGGCGAGCACCGTCGCCGGGTCTCGGCGCTGACCGTCGTAGCCACGCACGTGGCCAAACAACGCGTCTTCAAGATTGTGTTCGACCAGCAACAGGGCCGTCGCGAGTTCCATCCAGCGCGCATCACCGGCGTCCAGCGCCAGCGTGTCGAGCAGGTCGGCCTGACGGTCGATGA
>NZ_CAXRDQ010000049.1:0-25594 GCF_964229365.1 Abyssibacter sp.
TCCAGCTCCCCGACAGCGCTGCCCAGGTCGCCGTAGGCCATGTCCATGCTCAGCACGACGACACGCTGCTGTGCCGTGCGCCGGATCTCGGCCGGGCCGCGGTCGAGTCGCACGGCGGCTACCGATTCCAGTGGTACGGGATGCTCGGATTCGGGATTGATCACCAGCCGCTTGAGATCATCGTAGCTCGTCTGGTTCGCCTGCTTGCCCCGGACGACCACATCGATTTCGCGGTCCGACACGCGATAGCGCGTGGCGACATCGCCTTGCACCAGTGTCACGACACGTGCGGCGAGATCGGACACCTGCAGGCCGAGGGCGGCTGCACGCTCCTGCTCGAACACCACGCGAACTTCCGGCTGGCCACGTTCGGAGGTGGACTCGACATCGACAAAGCGGTCCGACTGTTCCAGGCGCCGTTGCAAGGCGATGGCAATCCGCTCCAGCGCGGCCAGATCGTAGCCGGCGATTTCGATCTCCAGCGGCTTCTCGGTGCTGAACAGCGTCGGCGTCTCAAAACGGTATTCCAGCCCCGGCGTCTGTCCGACGCGTTCGCGGATACGTTGTCGCAGCGCCATTTCGTCTGCGCCATTCTTCAATGCGAAACTGATCGACGCGACATTCTCGCCACCCAGCTCCGGGTTCGAGTCCAGCCGGTTGCCGGTTCCGGCTACGCCATAGACCGTGCGCACGGCCGGGTCTTCACGGAACGCAGCCTGAACCCGCTGCAGGAACCGATCGGACTCTTCCAGCGGTGTGCCTGGAGGCAGATTCGCTTCCAGCGAAAACTCGCCCTGGTCCATCGGCGGTATCAGTTCAACGCCGAGCTGGGTCGCCAGCCACAGGCTGGCGGCGAAGGCCAGGCCGGCAACGATCAGGACCAGCGCGCGGGCTTGGAGTGCGGCATTGAGCAGGCTCGCATAGCCGCGCGCCAGGGCAGCGTAGGCGCGGTTCCAGATGGCCACGACCGGGCGTAGCAGCAGGCCGAGCGTTCGGAACAGCAGCCAGACCAGGCCCACCGGCAGGCGGACCAACCAGGTCAGCACCCATTCCACCGCCCGGAAGAAGCCGAATACGCCACGTCGCCAGCGCGACTGGCCGGCCAGGGGTTCGCGCGGCGCGATGTGGCGGCGCTCGCCGCCGCGTGCCGCCAGCGTCGGGATGACGGTGAGCGACACCGCCAGCGAGACCAGCAGCGCGAAGGTGACAACCAGCGCCTGATCGGCGAATAGCTGACCGGCAATGCCTTGGACAAACACCATCGGGAAGAACACGGCGACCGTGGTCAGTGTGGAGGCGATGATGGCGCCGGAAACCTCGCCTGCGCCGGCGACAGCGGCGTCAATGAGCGAATCGCCGGCTTCCCGCCGCCGCGCGATGTTTTCCAGCACAACGATGGCGTTGTCGACCAGCAGCCCGATCGCGAGCGCCATGCCGCCCAGCGACATGATGTTCAGCGATAGCCCGGCAAACTGCATCGGTAGAAAGGTCACGATCACCGAGATCGGGATCGCCACGGCAATGATTAGCGTGGGGCGCAACTCACGCAGAAACAGGTACAGCACCAGCACCGCAAGCAGGGCGCCGTAGAGGCCGGCCTGGGTGACGCCACTGATCGCGCTTTGAATGAACACCGACTGGTCGTAAAGGCTGGTCAGCGACAAGCCTTCTGGCAGCACGTCATTCAGGTTGTCGACACGTGCCAGCACGGCCTTGGCGGCGGCAACCGTATTGGCATCGCCTTCCTTGTACACCGCAACCTCGACGGCTTCACGGCCGCCAACCCGAATGATGGCTTCGCGCTCCTTGTGTCCCGCGATGACCTGGGCCACATCCTCGACGTAGATGGGGCGCCCGTCGATGCTGGTCAGGATGGTTCGGCGGATGTCCTCCAGCGAACCGAACTGATTGAGCGTACGGACCAGGTAGGCGGCGCTGCCATCTTCGACGCGGCCGCCGGACAGATTGACGTTCTCGGCGTTCAGCCGCTCGGCGATCTGCGCCGGGGTCATGCGCAGCTGCGCGACCTTGTCGATGTCGAGCAGAATCTGGATTTCGTCTTCGAGACCGCCGGAGATCTTGACTGCAGCCACACCGATCACCGATTCCAGCGGTCGCTGCACCTGGTCTTCCGCGGCGCGGCGCAGCCGCTTGAGCTCTTCTGCGGTCGGTGCGCTGTCACTCGTCAGTGACAGCGCGAGGCGGACGATGGGGTCTTCCGACGGATCGAAGCGCAGCACCAGCGGGCGGGAGGCCTCGTCCGGCAACTCCAGCGCATCGAGGCGCTCTCGCACGTCCAGCACGGCAAAGTCCATCTCCGTGCCCCAGGCGAATTCGAGGACCACGTCGGACTGGCCGGCGCGCGAGACCGAACGCACCTCGCGCAGATTCTTGACGATGCCCAGCGCTTCCTCGACGGGCTTGGAGAGCAGGGTCTCGACTTCCGCCGGTGCGGCGCCCACATAGTCGGTGCGCACGGTAAGGGTGGGGTAGTTGAGGTCGGGCAGCAGCGTGACTTCCAGATTCGAACAGGAAACCGCGCCGAACAGCACGAACCCAAGCGTGATCATGAGTACGGCGATGGGCCGTCTCGCGGACGTACCGACGAAGCCCATGATCAGCCCTGCGTCGAGGAGGTCTCGGCGGCCTCCGCGTCGGGTGTCTCATCCGTGCTGGCCGCATCGTCCTGGCCGATCACGTCGACGGGAGAGCCGTCACGCAAGGCCGCCTGCCCGGTGATCACGACCGTCTCTTCGACATCGACGCCGGACACGATCTGCACAACGTTGCCCTCGGAGAACCCGACTTCGACATCGCGGCGCTGGGCCTTGCCGTCAACGATGACGAATACGGCGTCGCGGGCGTCTTCTGTGACCACGGCGTCGGCGGGCACCAGCACGGCATCATTGCGGCTGTCGTAGAGGATCCGCACACGCCCGAACATGCCCGGTTGCAGCTTGTTCCCGGCCTTGTCCATTTTGACAGTGACCTTGACCGTGCCGGTGTCGGGATTGACGACCGGACTGATGCGGTCCACCTCGCCGGGGAAGATCTCGTCGGGCCAGGCATCGAACGTCAGCCTGGCCGCTTGCTGCTTGCCCAGCTTGTGAATTTCGCGTTCCGGTACATGAAAGATGGCCAGCAAAGGGTCGAATTGGGTGACATGGAACGCGGGGCTGTTCGCCGCTACCAGATTGCCGACCTTGATGAGGCGCTCGGATACCGTGCCCTGAATGGGGGAGCGGATCGTCGAATACTCCAGCGCAAGCTTGGCCATGTCGTGGCTGGCCTGTGCGGATTCCAATTCGAACCGCGTGCGGTCGAACAGCTCGCGGCTGATCAGGTTTTCACGAAAGATCGCCTTGTTGCGATCGTGATCGGCGCGTAGTCGTTCGAGCTCGGCCTTGGACTGGCGCAATTCCAGTGCGCGCTGGTCGGTGTCGAGCTGGGCCAGCGGGGCGCCGGCGTCCACATGATCGCCTTCCTCGACGTAAAGCGTCTCGACGATACCCCCGACGCGGGCGACGACGGCGGATTCTGCTTCGGCTTCCAGCGTCGCGCTGCCACGCCAGGCCGCCGAGATGGACCCCAGTTCGGCGGCCGCAACCTCGACCGGGATGGATGGCTCTTCAGGTTCGTCCTCGCTGCCGTCGCCGTTGTCGGCGTTTGGTCCGCCGCAAGCACCGAGCAGCCCTAACGACAATACGAGAACAACTGACCAGCCAGTCAATCGAGACATCCTGATTCACTCCCTTGCTTGCGGTGATGTTATCGAGTGCTGGCCCGCGCCCGCAGGGGCGCAGTGACTCGACGCTGTATCGACGGGCTTCAAGCCCCGTGCCACCCGGCGGTACATTTATTAGTGATTGATATTAAAGGGTATTTCGGAAATCATTCCGTTTGCTTCGAGCGTTGATCGGTCAATATCGCCGAATAATCGGCTCTTTCGCCAAAAGGTTGCCCGTCGCGAGTGGATGATTGTTCAGACCCAAGATGACCGGAGGGTTCCAATGGTCGCAGCGAATCCTGAATGTCGAGCGGACCGGCAGCAACTTGGCGGTGCGATTCAATCGGAGCTTGCGCGGCGGCCGCGCAGCCGCTGCGCAAGCGTGCGCCTGGCTTCGGCCATTATCGATTCGCGATCGACCAGTTCCAGCACATCGCGAACGGCTCGTTTGGGGCCACCGGGGCCCCAGCTTCGGCCATTGACGAAGTAGCGGGTCGCGGCTTCGCCGATGAGGTAGGTGGCGTACCAGGCGACCGAACCCTGGGCCAGCGCGGTAACGGTCACCGACAGGCCGGCGCTGAATGTCTTGAGCACTGCGGACGCGGCATGAACGGCCCAGACGGCGCCCATTAACGCCGCGAGCTGGACGCTGATAACGGCCACCAGCCGGCCCGCCTCGTGGCGGGTCACCGGCAGCCCATAGATCCGACTGAGATGGAATACGAGACTCACGTCCAGAGCGGCTGCGGCTGCGAGGTCGGCGAGCGGCACGGGATTGACCGCCACGGCAAGTCCCTTGCCGAGACAATACCCTCGCACGACGCGGCGCGCGGCCGCATGGCGGATGTCGGCGACGCGGGCGGCGACGCTGTCCGAGACCTCGCTGGCGAACAAGCCGGCATTGAGCGCCGCGAGCACGCGGCCTTCACGTCGCAGGATGCCGATGATGTGACGTTCCAGTTCGGCGATGTCGGGCTGTCTTGGACGCTGAAATTCCTCCTCGTCACCGGACTCGGTCATCCGCAGCACGGTTTCGGGCCGGGGGGCGGCTGCTGCGGCCAGCACGTGTTCCGGCCGCACCAGCCCGGTGGCCTTGTGGCGCAGGGCTTCCAGCAGCGCATGACGTTCGGGGGTGGTGTAGCGATCCGCCTTGTTCAGCACCAGTAGCAACGGGCGGTGCGTATCGGACAGCGTACGCAGTGCGTCCTGCTCCAGTTGGGTCAGGTCCGCCTCGCATACAAACAGCACGAGATCAGAGCGGCGTGCGACTTGGCGAGCCAGCTGCTCCCGGGTTTCTCCATCGATTTCATCGATGCCGGGGGTGTCGAACACGCGTACCGGGCTATCGCCCACCGGCACCCAGGCCCGAGCGTCAGCCTGGGTGGTCACGCCATGTAGTGGCCCGGTTGCGAACGCGTCGTCGGCAATCAAGGCATTGAGCAGTGAGGACTTGCCAACGCTGACTCGTCCGAACACCGCGATGTGCAGCTCCTCCGAATCCAGCTTCTGCCACAGGGCTTCGAGGTCCGCGTACTCGGCTTCCAGCGCGTGGCGCACGCTGCTCGGTGTCTGCGGATCGTCGATCAGATCACGCACGCTGTCGCGCACTGCATGCAAGGCTTCGCGGGCGCCATCTTCAAGGACCGATGGTGACTCGCTCATTCCGGGTCAGTCCGTGACCTACCGCGCAGCGCCAGCCGTGCGACACGTCGGGCGCTGACGGCCAGATCGTCGTCCAGCACTTGCTCCAAGGTGGCGTTGATATCGTCCGGGCGCAGGGCGCCGGATCGACGGAGTGAATCGGCCAGGGCATGTCCGAAGGCGTCGAATAGCAGACCGTAGGCGACCGCATGCGCCAGGCCGCCGGTCACCGTGCCGATGCCAGGAAACGCCTTGAGCGCGTTGCCTGCGACCGCAAGGACCAGCGCGGAGGACTTGCGAGACGTGCTGCCGGCGTTCTTGAGCACGGTTTCAATTTCCAGCTCTCGGACACGGACATCATGTAGCTGGCACAACGAGCGCACCAGGCGCGCGCCGATGGCGCCTTGAATGACCAGGTCGGAGCCGGGTGACAAGGCCGCCAGCGCGCCGACGACGGCCGCACGCGTATGCGTCGCGATGATCTGCTCCGATTGCCGGCGCTGGTGGGAGCGCTCGGCGTCATCAAGCCGGGTGTCGGTGAGCTGAAAGACGGCGGCGTCGCGCAGGCTGGTCAGGCTGTCCGGGTCGCGGAGCAGGTTCCGTTCGATGGCTGCGCGCAGCGGCTGGATACGAGGATTGCGCGGGCGCGTGGTCTCCTGTTCGCTGCCGTCGCGTCCGATGCGCGTCACGCGTTCTGTTCCGCCGGCGCTGATGCCAACGACCGTCGGGCGCTGGCTGCGGTGGAACCGCTCGGCGATCTGCTGGCGAATCGCGTCGGTTTCGTCCTCACCGAACTGGTCGGCCTTGTTCAGGGCAATCACGAGCGGCTTGCCGAACCCGATCAAGCGTTCGATCTGAGTCCACTCGCTGCGTGACAGATCGCTGTCGCAGAGGTAGACCACCAGATGCGCGCGGATGGCTTCCTGCGTGGCCAGATGGGTGTCTTCGTCATCATGGGAGAAACCCGGCGCATCGACGACGATGAGCTGCTCGCCCGAGGGCAATATCCACTGGTAGCGCTGGCAATGCCGGGTGGTCCCGGTCGTCGCGCCGGTGTCCGGTTTGGAGTCGGGGATCAAGGCCTGAACCACGCTGCTCTTCCCGGTGCTGGTCTCTCCAAACAAGGCGATGAATACGCGGCCGGCGTGGCGGCGCGATTCCAGCTCATCGAGCTCGCTCAGTGCGCGTGATACGTCGATGCCGGAGGTCTGCTGTGACCGCATCCGGGCGATGACGCTCGCTTCGTTCACCTTTTTTTCTGTTCTGCGGCCCCGGCGTGAGGGCAGCAGCCACCATGCGACCGTCATCACGCTGGCCAGCAAAAACAAGCCCAGGGTGAGATTCAGCACCCAAGGCAGCAGCGGCGAGACCGCGCGCGCCCGCTCATAGAGGCCGATCAGACCATCAAGCGTATGGATTAGCGTCGCGAGCAGGAACAACAGCACGCACAGCAGACCCAGTCCGAACAGTGGTCGAATGCGTTTCGCCGGTGTAGAACCCATCGTCGCGATGTTAGCTTAGAGAGATAAAACACTTCGAGGGAATCCAACCACGCAATCCCCCCGAATGTGTGTAACGACTTGTCATGTTGCTACGCTACTCTTGGGCGGCAACATGGTGTCGGGTGTGCTGCCAAGGACTGAATAAAGGCGCATGTGATTTGATGCAAAGGGAGATCGACAATGCTGGTAGATCTGGGTAAGACCAAGCCGTTGATGTTGACCGCCGCGACGGCGATCGGACTGCTCGTTTCCGGAGCGGCGTCCGCGGAATGGTATGCCGGAGTCCGCGCTGGGCAGTCCATCGTGGACAAGGGCAGCCGGGCGACGACGAATGAATTACGCCTGCAAGGCGAGCCGAATGTCACGGCTGATGTTGATGATTCGGATACCGGGGGCACGATCTACGGGGGGCTCAAGTTCGACGACGTGATCGGCATTGAAGTCGGTCTGTTCACCCTGGGTTCGCATGACACCACGGTGAGCGGCACGACAACCGATGCGGATTTGCTCGCACGCCGTACGGCGGCCGTGCAGCCGCGAGCGGGCGACGGCATCAACATCGCCGCGACCGTGTTCACGCCTGACTATTGGGGCTTCGAAGGGCGGATGCGCTTCGGATACGCCTACTGGAAAGCCGAGTTTGAAACCACGACCTCAACGGGCACCCGGTCCTATGACGATGACGGATTCGACGTCCTCGCAGGCGCTGGCCTCTGGTACGTTGGTTTTGGCCAGATTGCCTTGGGCGCGGACATCGACTTCTACAATATCGATGATGATCCGGTCTTTCTGGTAACCGGTGGCATCGAGTGGCGCCCCTGAGCCAGGGATGAGCCAGCTCGGCCCGGTTGCCGTTCTCGGGGCAACCGGGCAGGTCGGGAGTGCCGTCGTCCGGGGATTGTCCCGGCGCGGCCTTCCGGTTCACGCCATCGCCCGAACGGTCGGGCCAGACCGGTCCGCGACTCGAAACCATGTCGTTCCTGACTGGAACGAGTCCGACCTGGCCACAGCCTTTGACGGATGCGCGTCCGCGTTCGTCATGGTGCCGCTGACCGAGGATGCCGAGGCGCTGGGACAGCGCGTTCACGCCGCCTTGGAGCGAGCCGCCGTGCAGCGCGTGGTCCGGCTTTCAGTGCTGGGCGGAGTCATCGACGACGGACTCGCCCTGGGTCGGCTACATGGCGCGTTGGATAGGGATCTGATGAGCCGCGGCTGCCGGCCCGCCATTCTCCGCCCGGACAGCTTCATGCAGAACCTGCTTGGTAGTGCGGCCTCGATTGCGCAAGGTCAGCTGGTCAACGCCACTGGAGAGGGACGAATGGCCTTGATCGATGCCGAAGACATTGGTGAATGCGCCGCCGCGCTGCTGGCTGGTGATGCCGCGTGGCCCGATCATCCGATGGATCTCACCGGCCCCGAATTGCTCAGCCATGACGACATCGCCGTCCGGATTGGTCGCTGGCTGAAACGACCGGTGGCCTACGAAGATCTGTCGCCGTTAGCGCTGCGTGGACTGTTGCTGGAATTCGGTTTGCCGGCCTTTCTGGCTGAGATCTTCAGCGAACTGGCCGCCTGGACCCGGCGCGCGGATCGAGCGGAGCAGATGTCGGACGCCGTACCGACACTGCTGGGTCGCCCCGGGCGCAGGCTCGAGACCTTTCTCGACGCCCATGCCGCATCGTTTTCCGAACCATCGCCATGACGCAGCACGATACCCTGCGCGTACTGATCCGCGTTCGATACGGTGAATGCGATGCGCAGAATGTGATGTTTAACGCGCGTTATATGGATCTGCTCGATGTTGCCTTTACCGAATACGAGCGGGTCATCTGGGGCGGTCATCAGCGCCTGCTGGATGCCGGTCTTGACGCGCAGGTCGTCTCTACGCAGATCGACTGGTCCGCCGCAGCGCGATTCGACGACGTGCTGGCGCTTTCCGTTCGCACCGCCCGGATCGGTACCAGCTCATTCACACTGGCCGTTCGGTTTCAGCGCGATGGTGACGACCTGTTGCTGGCGACGGCCAGCGTGACCTACGTCATGGTGGACGCGCAGAACGGCGGCAAGCATGCGATACCGCCGGTCCAACGCGGGGCCCTGGCGGCCGGTGCGCCGGGTGTACTCATCAACATGGCCGGAGTGGCGGAATGAATCTGCTGTTCACGGTGGTCGACGTGTTCACCAACCAGCCGTTTGCGGGCAATCCGCTGGCGATCGTCTACCACGAAGCCGAAGAGTCGTTGACTCTCGCGACCGGTCAGATGCAGGCCCTGGCGCGTGAGATGAACCTCAGCGAGACCGTGTTTGTTACGAACTGGGACTGGGGCAGCCGACGATTCACCCTACGGATTTTTACACCGTCCACGGAGCTGCCGTTCGCCGGTCATCCCAGTATCGGCGCAGCGGCCTGGCTTGCCGGTCGCGATACGATGCGGGAGTCGACCTCGCAGTCCATTGATCTCGTGGAGCGTGCTGGTCTGGTGCGTTGTACGGCGCAATGGACCGATGACGCAGGCCACGCCACGTTGATCCCCCCGCAGCTGCCCGAGCAATCGGGTACCGAGGCGGGGGGCAAGGTCGCGGCTGAGCTGGGCGTTCCAGTTTCTGCGCTGGTGGGCGACGTCGAGGTCTGGTCGGCCGGCATGGCCGTGCACTGCGTCGAACTCGATCAGCCGGGCCGGTTGGCGGAACTGCAAGCACCTGCGCTGGGTGGTCCCCTGGGAAGCTGGGAGCTGTGCTGCTTTGCCTCCGGACCAGGCGAGGACGAAATCACTGCTCGTGTGTTCCCGCTAGCCGCCGGTATACAGGAAGACCCCGCGACCGGCGCCGCCGCTGTCGCGCTGGCAGGTCGGATTGCGCCCAAGATGTTGCGTGATCGTGGGCAGGCGCATGTCGCCATCCAGCAAGGTGCAGCCATGGGGCGTGCATCCACGCTGCGACTGCACCTGCTTGGAGCGGCGGGGCGACTAGAAGCCGTTCAGCTGTCCGGCGAGGTCGTCGCGGTTAGCGAGGGACGCTGGTTGCGGGTGCCTTCGGGCGACTGAGTCCGGCACTGCCGCCAAAAAGAAAGGCGGTTCCAACAGGAACCGCCCAAGGTGCGGAGGAGACGAATGCCGGTCCGCCGACCGACATCTTCATTGATTCACGGAGCGTGCCAGTTTCGCCGTCCAGCCTGCTGGACGGCGCTGCGCGGGGGCTAATGGCGATGCCCGGTTTCACCCGCGGCACGTCGGCGTGCGCGTTTCTGCCGGGCATGGCGTTCTCGCAGAATGCCCCGAACACGGGCGATCAACCACGCGCATAGCAAAACCAGGGCAATCACCAACGCAATGCGCAGTTCGTTCTGCAGCAGATGATCGACGGCACGCGTGATGATGCCCACGATGAATGCACCCATGGTGCCGTACAGGGTGGCCCACGCGAGGCCAGACACGAGGTTGAAGGCGAGAAAACGCAGGCGAGAAATTCCGACCAGGCCCAGCGCAAACGGTATGACCGTGCGCATGCCAATCACGAAACGAAAGCCCAGCAGGGTGATGTATTGGTGGCGAATGACAAAGTCGCGCACCCGCATCGCCCGTCTGGCAAAGGCGGGGTGAGTCTCCATCCAGCGCGGCCCGAGTACACGACCGCCGTAGAACCAGAGGTGATCCCCCAGCACCGCGCCGATCCAGCCGGCGACAATCACCTCACGCAGCGGAAGGTACTCGTTGTGCGCGAGAAAAACGGCCAGCAGCAGGGCGGCTTCGCCTTCGAACATCGTCCCGAAGACGACCGCGAAGACTCCATATTCAGCGACGGCGTATTCCATTGCGCAAGCATAGGGCAGTGGCGCCGCCCTGCGTGCCTATCAAGTCACCAACGCTCTTGTGCCCAACGTTCAGGATGTGCCCAGTACTTGGGGTTCAGCCAGTCCGGCTTGCGCTTGTAGTGGCCGATGTCGAAGGCCCAGACCTCGTGGGATTCGGATCGCGCCAGCAGGGTCAAGCCCAGTGCAATCAGGTTCTGTTCGAAGCCCGCATGTCGATCGAGCAGCACGAACAGGTGGGCCGCCCCCAGATCGCGCCAGTAGGCGACCGTGTGGTCCGCCAAGGGGCGTGACCGGGCGTCGATGAGGGCAATGCCGGTCCGGCGCGCGTCGGCGTCAACCCATCCGAGCATAGGGAGTTGAGCGGTCAGCGCCTGCACCAGCGAGGTGTCCGCCGAATCGGTCCACGCCTGACAGGTCTCGTTCCCCGTCAGCAGGGGGCGTATCAGTTCGGCGAGCAGGATGGGGAGCGAATCAGGCATGGCTTGTGGGCGGTGTCCGGCATTGCATGACACAAAAAAAGCCCCCGGTCGTCCAATGACGTCCGGGGGCTTTGTCCATCTGATCCGACGCTATTCGAGAATCTTCAGCTCGACGCGGCGGTTCAGTTCACGGCCTTCTGCGGTGTCATTCGGAGCCACGGGCTCTGCTTCGCCGTAGCCCTTGACCTGCATGCGTGAGTCACCAACACCACGGTCACCAAGGTAATCCTTGACCGACTGGGCGCGCTGCTGTGACAGCTTCTGGTTGTAGGCATTGGAGCCGAGGCTGTCGGTATGCCCGCCGATTTCCACGTCCACCGATTCGATGGAGAGCAGGGCGTCGCCAACCGTATCCAGAATGGCCTTGGCATTCGGCGTGAGGCGGGCCGAATCCAGATCGAAGGTCACACCGCGCAGGATGACGGACTGGGTTACGGCGCAGCCATCTGCGTCGACCTGGTCACCCGGCTGCGGAATGCGGCAGTCGTTGGTCAGGGCGCAGCCATCGGCCAGAACTTCGGCACCGGCGGGCGTATTCGGGCATTGATCCAGATTGTTCAATACGCCGTCGTTGTCGCCGTCCAGCGAGCAGCCCTTGGCATCAACGGCCTGGCCTTGTGGCGTGTTCGGACACTGATCGGCGCCGTCGAGCACGCCGTCGCCGTCGGAGTCGCGCTCACAGCCGCGTGAATCGACCTGCACGCCAGCCCGTGTGCCCGGGCAGGCATCGGCATCGTCGTTCACGCCATCGTTGTCGGAATCCTGCACGACGGGCACCAAGGCGGCTTCCTCGGCTTCCTTTTCGGCGGCCAAAGTTGCGGGAGACTTGCCGATCGTTACATGCAGACCGAGTGCAGCGACCGCTTCGTAGAAGCCATCGTTGCCGGTGCTGCCGGCGTCGCGACGGCTATGTGAGTCGTAGCGGTACATGGCCTGACCGCGAACGTAAACGCGATCGGAGAAAATGGGGTAGATCGCGCCGATTCCGATATCGCCGACCGTGCTGTCGTAGTTGGCAGATCCGCCGGATGCCGGATGCATCTCGGTCGTGCCATGACTAACGCCGAGAATGCCGAAGACCGGCAGTTCGTTGCGGTTGGGGAACAACAGAATGGTCGCGCCGAAGCCTCGAAGCTCCGCGCTGCCGTCTACGGCCGAGTCGTCGTAGTCCGCTTCGGACAGCCAGCCCGTGAGTTCGAAGTTCAAACCGCTGGTCAGCGGCTTGCCGACCGAGAAGACGCCGCCAACGGCATCATCAAGCAGTCGATCATCGTCGGTTGCGGTGAACATCGCCATGGGGGCGATGTAGAAGCGCTTGTCTTGCTGCGCCTGTGCTTGCGTGCTCATGCTGGCAAGCAGGACGGCACCGAGGCCGGCGGCCATCAGTCGACTGATCATTCGTTTTCCCCCAAAGCGGATGTTATTCACGTTTTCGTCCCTCACGTGTTAGTCGGTTGCTCCATCAACCTCACCGACCCATTGTGCGATAGTTCAGCACCGGATTGTTAACACGCAGTTTACCGGGTCGCAACCGTGCTTGCACTGGCCGCATCGCTCGTGATGACGCGTTCGGATCGCTTGTGTATCCTTCCGCGCCCTTTATCGGAATCCGGGTTTTTCCGGCTCCCATGGAAACCAATCAGATTTCGCAGGAGATCATGGCCCTGAAGGCGCGTTTCGACGCACTTCGGGGCTACCTTTGACGCGCCGGTCAAGCGTGAGCGTCTGGACGAGGTGCTGGCGGAACTCGGGCAGCCCGATGTCTGGAACGAGCCGGAGCGAGCGCAGGAGTTGGGCAAGGAAAAAGCCCGGCTCGAAGCGACGCTGGAGCCTCTGGAACAATCCCTGACCGGTCTCGACGACGCCGAGGAGCTGCTGGAACTGGCCCTGGCGGAAGCGGACGAAGAAGTGCTGCAGCAGATCATTGCTGATGTCACGCGGATCGCCAAGGCCGCCGAGGCGCTGGAATTCCAGCGGATGTTCAACGGCGAGCAGGACGAAGCCAACTGCTTCATCGATGTGCAGGCCGGCTCCGGCGGTACCGAGGCGCAGGATTGGGCCGAAATGCTGTTGCGCATGTACCTGCGCTGGTGCGAACGTCGCGGCTTCGAAACCGAGTTGCTCGAATGCTCGGCCGGTGAAGTGGCCGGGATCAAAAGCGCTTCGGTGCGTGTGTCCGGGCACTACGCCTACGGCTGGCTGCGGACCGAAACAGGCGTGCATCGCCTGGTTCGCAAGTCTCCTTTCGATTCCGGTGCACGACGCCACACATCTTTCGCCGCGTTGTTCGTGGCGCCGGAAATCGACGATTCGGTCGATGTGGAGATCAATCCGGCCGACCTGCGTATCGATGTCTACCGCGCCAGCGGTGCGGGTGGCCAGCACGTCAATCGCACGGAATCGGCGGTGCGCATCACCCACGGTCCCAGCGGCGTCGTGGTGCAATGCCAGAGCGAACGCTCGCAGCATCAGAACAAGGATCGCGCGATGAAGCAGCTCAAGGCGAAACTCTACGAGCTGGAGATGCAGCGACGCAGCGCCGATGCCCAGGCCCTGGAGGACACCAAGTCCGACATTGGCTGGGGCAGCCAGATTCGCTCCTATGTGCTGGATCAATCCCGGATCAAGGATTTGCGCACCAACGTCGAGGTCGGCAATACGCAGGCCGTGCTCGACGGCGATCTCGACCCGTTTATCGAGGCGTCCCTGAAACAGGGCGTTTGAACCTATCGCCTCGCTGCCGCGGGGCCCGACTCAAGCCGAGCCGATGACTGATACCCCAGGACAGACTCCGCAAGCCGATCCCGTCGAAGACGAGAACAAGCTGATTGCCCAGCGGCGGGAGAAACTCGCCGAGCTGCGCCAGGGCGATACGCCGGCGTTCCCGAACGATTTCCGGCGCGATGCGCTGGCGGCCGACCTGCACGGCATGTACGGGGAGCGGGATGCGGAGACGCTGGAAGGCGTCAATGCCACCGTCGCTGTCGGCGGCCGGATCATGAGCCGACGCATCATGGGCAAGGCCAGCTTTGTCGACATTCAGGATGCCTCCGGTCGCATCCAGCTGTTCATTCGCAAGAACGATCTGCCCGAGGGTGTCTACGATGCCTTCAAGGGCTGGGATATCGGCGATGTGGTCGGCGCCAGCGGCCGCGTGTTCAAGACCAAGGCCGGGGAGCTGTCGGTGTGGTGTGACAGCCTGCGGCTGCTGACCAAGTCGCTGCGGCCCCTGCCCGAGAAGTGGGCCGGGCTGACCGATACCCAGACGCGCTACCGCCAGCGCTATGTCGATCTCATCGTCAACCCGGAGGTCCGCGAGGTCTTTCGCAAGCGCGCCGCAACCGTCCGTTTCATCCGTCACTTCATGGACAGCCTGGGCTACCAGGAGGTCGAGACCCCGCTGATGCAGCCGCTGCCTGGCGGCGCGGCGGCCAAGCCCTTTGTGACGCACTACAACGCCCTGGGCAGCGACTTCTATCTGCGGATCGCGCCCGAGCTCTACCTCAAACGGCTGGTGGTGGGCGGCATCGAGCGTGTCTACGAGATCAACCGCACCTTCCGGAACGAGGGTGTCTCCACGCGCCACAACCCGGAGTTCACCATGCTGGAGTTCTATCAGGCCTACGCGAACTACAACGACCTGATGGATCTCACGGAAACCATGCTGCGCGATCTGGCAATGTCCGTGACGGGCGATAGCGTCGTGAGCTACCAGGGCGAAACCTACGACCTGGGACAGCCGTTCACCCGCCTGAGTCTGCGTGACTCGCTGTTGGCCTATAACGCCGATCTCGACGCCGGGCAGCTGGAGGACGTGGATTACCTCAAGGCGCAGCTGGAGCGCCATGGCGTGCCGGTGCCCAGGGCGGCCGGCTTCGGCAAGCTGCAGCTGGAGCTGTTCGAAAAGACCGTCGAGGACCGGCTGATGCAGCCGACCTTCATCACCGAATACCCCACCGAGGTGTCGCCGCTGGCGCGCCGCAGCGATGCCAACCCGGACGTGACCGACCGATTCGAATTCTTTCTCGCCGGTCGCGAGATTGCCAACGGATTCTCCGAGCTCAACGATCCCGAGGATCAGGCCGAGCGCTTCAAGGCCCAGGTTGCCGCCAAGGCCGGGGGCGATGACGAGGCGATGGCGTTTGATGCCGACTACATCCGCGCGCTGGAGTACGGGCTGCCGCCGACCGCCGGCGAGGGCATCGGCATCGACCGCCTGGTGATGTTCCTGACCGACTCACCGTCGATCCGTGATGTGCTGCTGTTTCCGCAGCTGCGCCAGGTGGACGACACGGTCTGAACGGCCGCGGTAGCCCGCTGCCGCCTTGCCCTGTGACCCGCGCCTGCGGGCTCGTATAGCACCTGGCGTGAAACTTAGCCGCGGTCGTCCAGTCGGATGCATTGGACTCCGATTCGATCTGCCGGGTGGGCTTCTACCCATGTCGTGGTCACGCCGACGCGCAATCGACCGGACACCATGCCTTCAAGCAAAGGAGTGCGACATGGCAAAGGCGAAAAAAACGATTGGCTTAGTGGCGGTCATCGGACTGATCATCCTGGTCGCGGTGGTGGTCAAGCTGGTGGTGTTTCCGGAACGGGCGGAACTGCCGGTGGAAGCGGGCATGGGTTCTGACCCAGAACTTCCGAAGCCCAACAAGACGCTCATGCCCACGGTCAATGTGGCGCCCGCCACCGGCTGGCCCGAGGGCCAGCAGCCGTCGGCGGCCGAGGGTTTGCGTGTGACGCAGTTCTCCTCCGGTCTCGAGCATCCGCGCTGGCTCTACAAGCTGCCAAACGGCGACATCCTGGTGGCGGAATCCAACGCGCCGGCCAAGGCGGGCGGTTCGACCAGCGCCAAGGACTGGGTCGCCGACAAGATCAAGTCCACAGCCGGGGCCGGGGTGCCCAGCGCGGACCGCATCACCCTGTTGCGGGATGTGGACAATGATGGCGTCGCCGACGAGCGCTCCAAGTTCGTCGAAGACCTTCATTCCCCGTTTGGCATGACGCTGGTCGACGGCACGCTCTACGTGGCCAATGCTGATGCGCTTTGGAGCTTTCCCTACACGCCCGGAGCGCTGGTCATCGACGACGCTGGAGAAAAGGTCACGGACCTGCCCGCCGGGATCAATCACCACTGGACCAAGAACGTGGTCGCCAGCCCCGACGGTTCGAAGCTCTATATCGCCGTGGGCTCCAACAGCAATGTTGGCGAGCGCGGCATGGATGTGGAGCAGGGTCGGGCGGCCATCTGGGAGCTGGACATCGCCAGCGGTGACAAGCGGCTCTATGCGACCGGGTTGCGTAACCCGGTCGGCATGGACTGGAATCCCGAAACCGGTGAGTTGTGGGCGGTCGTGAACGAGCGTGACGAGATCGGCAGCGACTTGGTGCCGGACTACGCGACCTCCGTGCAGGATGGCGGATTCTACGGCTGGCCCTACAGCTATTTCGGTCAGCACGTGGATCAGCGGGTCAAACCGCAGAAACCCGAGCTGGTCGAGCGCGCGATCGTGCCTGACTACGCCCTGGGCGCACACACGGCATCACTGGGCATGAGCTTTGCCGACGAGTCGCAGTTGCCGAACCAATGGCGCCAGGGCCTGTTCATCGGGCAGCACGGCTCCTGGAACCGGCGGCCGAAGAGTGGCTACAAGGTCGTTTACGTGCCATTCGAAAACGGCCAGCCGACGGGTAAGCCGGTTGACGTGCTCACCGGCTTTCTGAGCGACGATGAGGACGCCTATGGCCGACCGGTCGGCGTGATTTTCGACGCCACAGGCAGTCTTCTGGTGGCCGACGACGTGGGCAATGCCATTTGGCGCGTCACCGCCGAGGGTGGTCAATGAGCGATGACAGACTCTCGGCGCTGTTCCTGAACTGCACGCTCAAACCTAGCGGGCAGACATCACACACCGAACGCCTGATGCGCGTATCCGAGCACGTGATGCGCAGCAACGGCGTCAGTACCCACATGCTGCGACCCGTCGATCTGACGCTGCCGCCCGGCATCTACCCGGATATGCGTGAACATGGCTTCGAGCAGGACGACTGGCCGGAGCTGCATCAGCAGGTCCTTGGCGCGGATATTCTCGTCATCGGCACGCCGATCTGGCTGGGTGAGGAGAGTTCGGTTTGTCGCCGCCTCATCGAGCGCCTGTACGGCGACTCCGGCAAGACCAATGCACAGGGACAGACGATCTACTACGGCCGCACGGCCGGTTGCGTGATCACCGGCAATGAAGACGGTGCCAAGCAGTGCGCGATGACCTTGCTGTACGCCGCGCAGCATCTGGGCTTTGTCGTGCCGCCGCAGGCCGATGCCGCCTGGGTTGGCGAGGCCGGGCCGGGGAAGTCCTATGGCGATGACGCCGACGCCGGGCCATCCAATGATTTCACCCAGCGCAACATCACCTTCATGAGCTGGAATCTGATGCACATGGCGCGAATGCTTCGAGACGCCGGCGGCTTGCCGGCACATGGCAACCAGCCGGAGGCCTGGAGCGAAGGCGAACGGTTCGGGCACCCGGCAGCGACGAGTTAGCTCAGCAGTCCCGCCAGCGTCACGCCGACCAGCGTCCCCGCCGCATAGCCCAGGGTGCCCACGAGCACCGCAGGCGTGACCAATCCCGGCCAATGCTTGCCCGCCGCCATTGCGGCCGCTGTCGTCGGTCCGCCGAGATTGGCATTCGAAGCGACGACCAACTCGGGCAGAGACAAGCCGGCAATCCGCCCGCCGACCAGCGTGACCAGCAGGTGGACGCTGAGCGCGCCCGCTGCCAGAAAGAACACGGTCGGACCGGCGGACATCGCCACCCAGACGTTGGCACTGGCGCCGATGGTCGCGAAGAACACCTGCATCAGCAGATAACCGAAGGGTTCGGCGGCGGTCAGGCGGGTCGCCGTGGCAGGGCGCGTGGTCGCAAGCGCCACCGACAACACGGTGATGACCAGGATAGCCGAGCCCCGCACACCCGAAAGCGCCTGCACCGCGAACCCGATGGCGCAGACGGTGGCGGCGAAGGCGAGACCGTTGGCCAGTGAACCGGTATCCGGGGCGCGGGCTTGCATGGGCGACAGCTGGGCAATACGAGCCGCTGGTGCGGGAAAGCGACCTGCGATAGCCGGTATGCCGGGCAGGGCAAACAAGACGATGAAGAACAGCGTCATCAGCAGGTTGTCGGCCGCCACGGCGGCGCTGAGTATGGCGCCATCCGTCAGCTCCACGGCTTGCGCGGTGGCTGCGAAGTTCATCGAACCACCGATGTAGGTCGCAGCAAACACCGCGGACAACTGTGCATCCAGCGTGCCCAGGTCCAGCACATGGCGCATCAGCAACACGCCGGCAACCGTGCCCGTGGCGCCGATCAGGAAGGCCAGCAGCATCGGCCCGGCCTCGCGGGCAATGCGCCGCAGGTCCGCCCGCAACAACAGCAGCGGGATGGCCAGCGGGACGGCGATGCCCCACACCTGGTCATAAATCGGCGCGGCGACCGGCACGATGCCGGTGTTGGTGAGCACAAAGGTGATCAAAATCGACACCACAGCGCCGGATACACGGCTTCCCCAAGCTTGGCGGTCCGCCCACAGTCCCACCGCCGCGGCTGTCAGCAGAATGGCCAGCAGTAGCCAGGTCTGGTCGGCTGAAATCAGAGCCGTGTCGTTCATGGTGATCTCCCCGTTGTCGCTTTTCTGTCGTCGCTGTCCTGATGTGTCCGTGCATTCGCGCCCGTCGAATGCCGGCCGCGACAAGTTTTGCCGGACGCGTGTCAAGAAAGCGTTTAGTCGCTTGGTTGCTGCGCGACTGCTGGGCGCGCTTCACGTGGAGCTTTGGGCCCGTTGGCACCTCATTCGTGCGCAGTTGCTGGCATTCGGGGCCGTCGGGCCTTCCGGTGGACCCCGCTAAGTACCGGTCGTTACAGCATTCAAGCCGGCGTCGTCTGGTCAGATGTGTCGATTTGCCGCCGGGTTGTTCACAATCCCCGGCCTCGGGCCGTTTCCTGCCTGGACGGGAAACCCAGGGGCCCCACCGAATTCACACACTAGAGAGACAGCTCCATGCCTCAATACAATCCGCCGCTGCGCGACATGCAGTTCGTGCTTCATGAAATGCTCAATGTTGAAGCCGAACTGGCGAAACTGCCCGAGCACGAAGATATCGATGCCGAGACTGTCGATGCGGTGCTGGAGGAGGGCGGCAAGTTCTGCGCTGACATCCTCCAGCCACTGAATGCAGTCGGCGACCGCGAGGGCTGCAAGCTCGATGCCGATGGCAACGTCACCACTCCGACCGGATTTCGGGACGCCTACCAGCAGTATGTGGCTGCCGGCTGGCCGTCCTTGGCCGCTGATGTGAACTACGGCGGGCAGGGTCTGCCGCACCTGCTGTCCAGCGCGTTCATGGAGATGATCAATTCCTCCAACCAGGCCTGGGGCATGTATCCGGGGCTGTCGCATGGCGCCTACACCGCGCTCTTGGCCTTTGGCACGGATGCGCTCAAGGACTTGTACCTGCCCAAGCTGGTCTCGGGCGAATGGACCGGCACCATGTGCCTGACCGAACCGCATTGCGGGACCGATCTGGGCATCCTGAAGACCAAGGCCGACGACAATGGCGACGGCTCCTATGCCATCTACGGCACCAAGATCTTCATCTCGGCCGGTGAGCACGACATGGCCGACAACATCGTGCACCTCGTGCTGGCGCGCCTGCCGGATGCGCCCGAGGGCACCAAGGGCATTTCGCTGTTTGTCGTGCCCAAGTTCATTCCGGATGCCGACGGCAATCCCGGCGAACGCAACGGCGTGAAATGCGGCTCGCTGGAACACAAGATGGGCATTCACGGCAACGCCACCGCCGTGCTGAACTTCGACGGTGCGCAGGGCTGGCTGGTCGGCGCACCGAACAAGGGCCTGAAAGCCATGTTCGTGATGATGAACGGCGCACGGCTGGGTGTGGGCATGCAGTCGCTGGGCCTGGCCGAGTTCGCCTATCAGAACTCGCTGGCCTACGCGAAAGACCGGATTCAGGGCCGCTCACTGACCGGACCCAAGAACCCGGGCAAGCCGGCTGACCCGATCATCGTGCATCCGGATGTTCGCCGCATGCTGCTGACGCAGAAGGCCTACGTGGAGGCTGCGCGGGCCTTCACCTACTGGGCGGGTCTCGCCATCGATCTGTCGCACAAGCACCCGGACGAGTCCGTGCGCAAGGACAACGATGATCTGGTTTCATTGCTGACGCCGGTCGTCAAGGGCTTCATTACCGACAATGGCTACGAGTCGACCACGCTGGCCATGCAGGTGTTGGGCGGACATGGCTACATCACCGAATGGGGCCTGGAACAGTGCGTGCGCGATGCGCGCATCAACATGATCTACGAAGGCACGAACACCATTCAGGCGCTGGATTTGCTGGGCCGGAAGGTGCTGGGTGACATGGGTGCCAAGCTGATGAAGTTCGGCAAGGTGATCCAGGAACTGATCATGCGCCAGTCGGACTACGAGGGCATGAAGGAATTCACCGACCCGCTCGGCAAGCTGGCGGTGCAGGTGCAGACGCTAACCGCCGAGATCGGCCAGAAGGCGATGAAGAACCCGGACGAAGCCGGCGCAGCCGCGGTGCCTTACCTGCGCATCATCGGGCACCTGGTGTTCTCGTTCTCCTGGTGCTTCTCGGCCAGCGTCGCCATGCGCAAGCTGGATACGGCCAACGACGCTGACAAGGCGTTCTACCAATCCAAGCTGACGACAGCCCGGTTCTACTTCGCCAAGCTGTATCCGGAAACCGAGATGCTGATCAACCAGGTCAAGGCCGGTGCGGCGCCGCTGATGGAACTGGACGAAGCGAACTTCTAGTCCAGAGGCTGGCCCGTCCCGATCGTGGACGGGCCAGCCAGTCTGGTCGGTTGTTGTCGGCAGCTGTGGCCGGTGATGCAGCGCGCTTAGGTCGCTTCCGCCGTCTGAAGCGCCTGCGTCTTCAGCGTCAGTTGCGCTTGGCCTGCGATACCGCTCATACCCAGCGCCGTGAGCTGAACAACGGCCAGAGCCGCGGTCTCCGTGGTGGCCGCGATATGACCGAGCGCCTGATCCGGCCCCTGGATGACATCGCCGGCATGGCAGGGTCCGCCGCGACGGTCCGCCCGAACCAACACTCGCTTGAGTTTTCCGCGGTAGTGCAGTCTGGCCACAACCTCCTGACCGGGATAACAACCCTTGCGAAAACTGACGCCGCCCAGGGTGTCGAGTCGAAGCGATTGCGGCAGGAATAGGCCGGCCGTTTCGGCGACCACCATAGGCAGTCCGGCGTCGATCTCGCCTGCTGTCCAAGACTCCGACCGGCTGGTTTCGCCGCCCGTGGCGCCAATCGCCAAGGCCCGCGGACGATCACCAGGCAGGCCGATCCAGGTGATGCCGCCGTCATTCACACAACTGCCCGCTGCCGGCGTTTCGTTGTCCAGCCTGCCGGCGATCGGCAGGTCGCAGGTCGATAGTGTGACCCGGTCTCTCAGCACGAACAGGCGCAGACGCCGTAATACCGCCGGGGCCACAGACGCGGGCAAGGCCAGATGGAGGGCCTGGTCACGCCAAAACACGAAAGTCGTGGCGATCAATCGACCATCCGGCATGCAATAGCCCGCCAGTGTGGACGTTTGAGGCGCAAGCGCGGCGATATCTGCGGTCAATTGCCGGTGTAAGAAGTCTTGCGCATCCGGGCCATCGGCGCGGATAAGGGTCCAGTGATCTAGGGCGATCGGGGTTGCGGATTCGTCGGCGACAGGGAGCATTGGAACTCGTCAGAGATTGCGGCGAGAGGGGGCGAACGTATAATCCCCGCCATGGCTGCCCATGACAATGCTCCGGACCCGCATGCGGACCCGGCGACCGATGCTGCGTCGGCATCCGAGCAGATGCCGTCTGCGACTCACGACGCTCAGACCGAATCCCAGCCCGAAGAGTTCGGCGGCCCCAAGGGGCTGGAGCCGACGCGCTACGGTGACTGGGAGCGCAAAGGGCGTTGTGTCGACTTCTAAAGGTGAGACTCCATGAGTGATTCCTCGCGGCCATTGTCGCCGCACCTCCAGGTTTACAAGCCGCAGCTGACCTCGATGACGAGTATTTTTCATCGGGGCACCGGTGTTGCGCTATCCGTCGGCACGCTGATGCTTTGTGCCTGGATTCTGTCTGTGGCGGCAGGCCCTGAAGCGGTGGATTGCTTCAACGCCTTTGTCGGTAGCTGGTTCGGCCAGCTGCTACTGCTGGGCTGGACGTTTTCGGTGTTCTACCACCTCTGCAACGGGGTGCGTCACCTGTTCTGGGACGCCGGCAAGGGGCTGGACGTGGACACCGCGTACAAGTCCGGTTATGCGGCCATCATCGTTGCGGCGGTGCTGACCGTGCTTGCCGTCATCGTCGCTTTGGCCTGAAGGGAAGGATTATGAGTCTCAAATCTCCAATCGGCCGAGCGCGCGGACTCGGTTCCGCCAAAGACGGCCTGCATCACTGGTGGATGCAGCGGATCAGCGCCGTACTGCTGGTGCCATTATCGCTGTGGTTCGTGTTCTCCATCGCCTGCCTGGTGGGCAGTGACTACCAGACGGTGGTGGCCTGGATTGCGGCGCCCTGGGTGGCGGTGTCACTGGTCATCTACTTCGCGGCGCTTTTCTATCATTCGCAGCTGGGCGTTCAGGTCGTGATCGAGGACTACGTCCACGGTCCGGCAAAGAAGCTCATCTCCATGTATCTCATGAAACTCGCGCATCTGGTGTTGGCGGTGGCCGCCATCTTCGCTGTCGTGCGTATCGCTCTGGCTTAGGTGGATCTGGACGCAATGACCGATTCCTACGAAATCATCAAACACGAATACGACGTTGTGGTTGTCGGCGCCGGTGGCGCCGGGCTGCGCGCCACGCTGGGTCTGGCCGAGGCTGGCCTGAAAACCGCCTGTGTCACCAAGGTGTTCCCGACCCGCAGCCACACCGTGGCCGCACAGGGTGGTGTCTCCGCCGCGTTGGGCAACATGGGCGAGGACGACTGGCGTTGGCATGCCTATGACACCGTCAAGGGTTCCGACTGGCTGGGTGACCAGGATGCGATCGAGTACATGTGCCGTGAGGCCATTCCATCGATCATCGAACTGGAACATTACGGTGTGCCGTTTTCACGCACCGGCGAAGGCAAGATCTACCAGCGACCGTTCGGTGGCATGACCACGCATTTCGGTGAGGGTACGGCGCAGCGCACCTGCGCGGCCGCCGACCGCACCGGTCACGCCATGCTGCATACGCTCTACCAGCAGTCGCTGAAGGAAAAGGCGGAGTTCTTCATCGAGTACTTCGCCATCGATTTGATCATGGACGACGACGGCAACTGCTGCGGCGTGCTGGCCTGGGACCTATCGACCGGGCAGCTGCATGAGTTCCGCTCGCACATGGTGATTCTCGCCACCGGCGGCTACGGGCGGACCTACTTCTCCTGCACATCGGCCCATACCTGCACCGGCGACGGCGGCGGCATGGTGCTGCGGGCGGGTCTGGAGCTGCAGGACATTGAGTTCGTGCAATTCCATCCCACGGGCATTTACGGCGCGGGCTGCCTGATCACCGAAGGCGTGCGCGGCGAGGGCGGATACCTGACCAACTCCAAGGGCGAGCGCTTCATGGAGCGTTACGCGCCCAACGCCAAGGATCTCGCCTCGCGCGACGTGGTCAGTCGATCGATGACCATCGAGATTCGCGAAGGCCGTGGCGTCGGTCCGAAGAATGACCACATTCATCTGCACCTGGAGCACCTGGGGCCGGAAGTGATCAACGAGCGGCTGCCGGGCATCGCCGAGTCGGCAAAGATCTTCGCCGGCGTGGATGTGACCAAGGAGCCGATCCCGGTCATCCCGACGGTGCACTACAACATGGGCGGCATCCCGACCAACTACGGCGGCGAAGTCGTCACCCTGAAGGACGGCAACCCCGATTCCGTCGTGCCCGGCCTGATGGCCGTCGGCGAGGCCGCCTGCGTGTCCGTGCACGGCGCCAACCGCCTGGGCTCGAACTCGCTGCTGGATCTGGTGGTGTTCGGGCGCTCCGCGGCCATTCGTGCCGCCGAGGTCGTGAAGAAGGGCGCGCCGCACAAGCGCCTGGCTGATGACCATCTGGAGCCGATTCTCACCCGCCTGGATACGTTGCGGAACGCCAATGGCAGCCTGGCGACGGCGGACATTCGCGACGCCATGCAAAGCACCATGCAGAACAACGCCGCAGTGTTCCGTACCGGTGAAACGCTGTCCGAGGGCGTGGACAAGATGGCCGAGGTGGCCAAGTCCTTCGCCGACGTGAAGGTGTCCGACCGCTCCATGGTCTGGAACTCCGATCTGGTGGAAACCATGGAGCTGGACAACATGCTCGGCCAGGCCATGGCGACCATGACCTCGGCATCCAACCGAACCGAGTCGCGGGGCGCGCATGCCCGCGAGGATTATCCGGACCGGGACGACGGCAACTGGATGAAGCACACGCTGTCCTGGTGGCGCGATGGCAAGATCGACATCGACTACCGGCCGGTTCACGACTACACCATGTCCGACGAGCTTGAGTACATCGAGCCAAAGAAGAGGGTCTACTGATGGCCGAGTTCACGCTCCCCAAGAATTCCCGGATGGTGAAGGGCAAGGAATGGCCTGCGCCGTCCGGTGCCAAGAACATTCGCAAGTTCAAGATCTACCGGTACGACCCGGATTCGGGGCAGAACCCGCAGCTCGATATCTACGCTGTGGATCTGGACGACTGCGGCCCGATGGTTCTGGATGCGCTGATTTGGATCAAGAACAAGGTCGATCCGACACTCACGTTCCGCCGCTCCTGCCGCGAAGGGATCTGCGGTTCCTGCGCGATGAACATCGGCGCTGGCCGCGGCACCAACACGCTGGCCTGTACGCAAAGCATCGACGACTTCAAGGGCATGATCAGCATCTATCCGCTGCCGCACATGCCGGTGGTCAAGGATCTGGTTCCGGATCTGACGCATTTCTATGCTCAGTACGCCTCCATCGAACCGTGGATGAAGACGCAAACGCCGCCGCCCTCGCGCGAGCGCCTGCAGACCCCGGAAGAGCGCAAGGCGCTGGACGGTTTGTACGAGTGCATCCTCTGCGCCTGCTGTTCGACCTCCTGCCCGAGCTACTGGTGGAACGGCGATCGCTACCTTGGCCCAGCGATCTTGCTTCAGGCCTACCGGTGGTTGGTCGATTCCCGCGATGAAGCGACCGGTGAGCGGCTGGATCAGCTGGAAGATCCGTTCAAGCTCTACCGCTGCCACACGATCATGAACTGCGCCAAGACCTGCCCGAAGGGTCTGAACCCGGCCAAGGCGATTGCCGAAACCAAGAAGATGATCCTGGAGCGCGTCGGATAGCCCGCCGACGCGATACGCCATGAGCGAA